>CAXMZV010000015.1:0-19010 GCA_964199985.1 Candidatus Ilumatobacter isfjordensis
GGTGGAGATGGCCAAGGCCGGCGCCGGTCATTGCATCGGCATCGACCCGGGCGTCCACGCCGAGCGTTGGGACGACGACGAGTTCGGTTCAAAGATCGAATGGATCGCCGACTTCTACGACGAGCGGTACACCCACATCGACGCCGATGTCATCATTTGCCGTCACACCCTCGAGCACATCCCGAACGTGGCTGAGTTCATGACCACCATCCGGAAATCGATCGGCGATCGACCCGACACCGTCATGTTGTTCGAGTTGCCCGACGTGCAACGTGTGCTCGACGAAGTGGCGTTCTGGGACGTGTATTACGAGCACTGCTCGTACTTCAGCCTCGGTTCGCTGGGTCGCCTGTTCCGTCAGACCGGCTTCGAAGTCGTCGAGCTGTCGCTCGAATATGACGACCAGTACCTCCTCATCGGTGCCCGTCCCTCCACGGTTCCGGCCGCTGGCGAGCCGTTGGCCGAAGAGGGCGATCTACAGAAGCTGCGCGACGGAGTCGCCCACTTCCGCACCGGCTACGACAAGCTCGTCGCCGACTGGCGCACGCGTCTCGAATCGCTGCGTTCGAACGATGGCACAGCGGTCATCTGGGGCTCTGGCTCGAAGGGTGTGTCGTTCATCTCGAACCTCAACCTGTCCAGCGAGGTGGCGGCCGCAGTCGACATCAATCCGCACAAGTGGGGCAAGTTCATGGTCGGCTCGAACCACGAGATCGTGTCACCCGACAAGCTCAAAGAGATCGACCCGGAGCTCGTCGTGGTCATGAACCCGATCTACCTCGACGAGATCGGCGCCGACCTCAACGAACTCGGCCTCGAACCCGAACTCAAAGCCCTCTGACGGAATGACGTCATGATGACGACCTGTCCGGTGTGCACCGGATCCGAACACGAAGTGATTCTCTCGCTGCCCGGTCTGCCGGTCTTGGTGAACGCACAGGTACGCCCAGAACATGCACTTGACGTGCAGCGTGGCGACATGAACCTGTCGGTGTGTCACGGGTGTGGACACCTGTTCAACACAGCATTCGACGAGTCGCTGCTCGACTACGACGCGGCGTACGAGAACACGTTGCACTTCTCGTCCCACTTCCAGACGTTTGCGAAGGCGCTGCGCAACCGACTGATCGCCGACCACGATCTGGTCGGGGCCTCGATCGCCGAACTCGGTTCTGGTCCAGGACACTTTCTTTCGATGCTGTGCGATGCCGGCGTTGCCGAAGCGCACGGCTACGACCCCAGCTACAACGCCGATCGGCTCGGGGCACCGGAGCACCCGGCGGTCACGATCTCGACCGACCTGTTCCCGGCCGACGGATCGCTGCAGGTGAAGTTGGCGTTCAGCCAGCACGTGCTCGAACATCTCGAATCGCCGGTGGCTGCGCTCGCCGCGCAACGGGCGGCGGTGACCGAACAGTCCGGAGCGGTCTACTCCGAGGTGCCCAATGGCCAGTTGATGATCGAGCAGTGTGCGTTGTGGGATCTCATCTATGAGCACCTTTCTTACTTCGTGCCGACGTCGCTCGACTTGGCACATCGCCGTGCAGGCCTTGACATCACCAAGATGGACGCCGACTTCGGCGACCAGTTCCTGTGGTGTGAAGCATTGCCGGGTGCGGGAGATGCGAGCGCCCAACCCGATGCCGACCGGGTCGCCGATGCGGTCACCGCGGCACGCGCCTTCGGAATCGCAGCGACGGCCCGCGTTGCCGAAGCCCGGACCGAACTGGCCGAATTCGCGGCCAAGGGTCCCGTCGCCCTCTGGGGTGCCGGGTCGAAGGGAATGACCTACCTCAACCTGGTCGCGGACGTCGCGCCGGTCGGCGGCGTGGTCGACATCAACCCCCGCAAGGCGGGTTGGGGTGTGCCCGGAACATCGCTCACGATCAGCGGCCCTGAGGTTCTGATCGCGGTACAGCCGAAGACCGTGCTGGTGGCGAACCCGGTGTACATCGACGAGATCCGATCGCAGCTCGAGGGGCTCGGCGTGCACGCTGACGTCCGCGCGCTGTGGGGTTGAGCCGCACGGACGTTGACCAGCGCGGGGACATCTAGAGCACGTAGCTGTTCAGCTCGCCGATCAGGCGGATGATGTCTCCGTAGCCGTGCTTCGTGAAGTTGAAGGCGATCCGCTCGAGGTCGAGCTTGTCGCCGTCACGCACTTCGATCTTGTACGGCTCGACTCGGCGAATCCTGCCGTCGACCACAATGTGGCCGTACCGTTCGTTGAGATCGGCAAGCTGGGCATTGGTCGGTGCTTGGTTCATGCGCATCACCATGTGATCGCCCACGAAGCGGATCGAGTCGTAGTTCGCGTAGAACTCGTCGATGATCCGACACGCCTCATCGCAGGAGTCGGTGATCGTGTACAGCGAGGTGTCGTCCGCGGACACCAGTCCCCGGCGGACGAGCTGCTGCATCAGACCGTCCACGGCCTCCCAATACGGATCGCCCGGCTCGTCGAGCAACACGATGGGAACGGGGACGCCTTTGCCGGTTTGTGTGAGCGTGAGCAACTCGAACGTCTCGTCGAGCGTTCCGACGCCGCCGGGCAGGCAGACGAAGCCCTGTGATTCCTTGATCAGCATGAGTTTTCGGGTGAAGAAGTACTTCATCGATACGTGCTTGTCGTCGTCGGCGATGATCGAGTTGGCGCCGGATTCGAACGGGAGCCTGATCGAGACGCCGATCGAGTTCTCGACACCAGCGCCTTCCATGCCCGCCTGCATGATTCCGGGGCCTGCTCCGGTGACGGTCATCCAGCCACGATCGGCCAGCGCCGCGGCAAGGTTGCGAGCTTGCGCGTAGAGCGGATCATCGGGCTTGGTCCGGGCGGAACCAAAGATCGAGACCTTGCGCTCGTTCTTGTAGGGCTTGAACATCTCGTAGGCATCGCGCATCTCCGCGAGCGCGGCGGTCGCAATCTTCAGGTCGAGCGTGTCAGGCTCGTCAGTGATGAGACCGAGCGCCTCGGAAACCAACTCTGTCGCGAGTCGAACAGATCCGGAAACTCCCAGTTCTTCGACGATTTCCCGGGCGCGAGCCTCGGCAGATTCAGATACACCTGATGTCATGAACAACGGACTCTACGGCTCGAAGAAGCTGGGTGCAGTGCTCGGCCTTCTTGCGACCGCTGTGGGCCTGGCCGCCGCCGAGTTGGTCGTCGGCCTCGTGCAGGGGTCCTCGTCACCGGTCGTGCCGGTCGGTCAGAAATTCATCGACTGGACGCCCAAGTGGTTGAAGGACTGGGCGATCGAGCAGTTCGGAACCAGCGACAAGGCCGTCCTCGTCTCGGGTGCGCTGATTGTGGTGCTCGGACTCGGCGCGGTCGTCGGCATCTTGATGATGCGCGGCGAGCGGGCGGGAGCGTTTGCGCTCACTGGGGTCATCGGCGTGGTCGGAGCCTGGGCAGTGTTGATTCGGCCCGATCCGACGATTGCCAAGCTCCTGCCGACAATTGTTGGCACGGGCGTCGCGATCGCTGTGCTCTGGTGGCTCGGTCCGAAGCCTCAGGTGTCTGAGGAGGACGGTCGGACGGTGATGATGGGCGTCGACCGTCGCCAGTTCATCACGGGTGCTGTCACGGTCGGGTCGGCTGGTGTCTTCGCCGGTGGAGTCGGCCGGGCACTGCAGCAGCGTTTCGAGGTGAACGAGGAGCGTGCGAACCTGGCGATTCCCGACGTCGACAACGCGATTCAGGCCGTTGCTGGCGACTTCGAGTTGGGTGTCGAGGGCATCGAGTCCTTCCTTGTGCCGAACGACAACTTCTATCGCATCGATACCGCGCTCGTCGTGCCACAGGTGCGTGTCGACACGTGGAAGCTGCAGATCGATGGCCTTGTGGACAACCCGATCGAGTTGACGTTCGATGATCTGCTCGCTCGCCCGCAGATCGAGCGACACATCACGTTGTCATGTGTGTCGAACCCCGTCGGCGGCAACCTGGTCGGCAACGCGTTGTGGCAGGGCGTCCTGCTGAAAGACATCCTCGACGAGGCCGGTGTGCAGCCCGACGCCGAACAGGTGGTCAGCCGCTCGGTCGACGGCTGGACCTGTGGTAGCCCCCTCGAGGCAATCATGGACGGCCGTGATGCCATGTTGGCGATTGCAATGAACGGCGAGCCGCTCCCGGCTCAGCACGGTTACCCCGTGCGCATTGTCGTGCCCGGCCTGTTCGGCTACGTGTCAGCGACCAAGTGGGTCACGGACATCCGCCTCACTCGCTGGGACGAGTTTGACGCCTACTGGATCCCACGTGGCTGGTCGAAGGAAGGCCCGGTCAAGACCATGGCCCGGATCGACACGCCGCGGAGCGGCTCGTCCAAGTCTGGTGAGGTCGCCATCGGCGGAGTCGCTTGGGCCGTCCACCGCGGCGTCTCGAAGGTGCAGATTCGCGTCGACGAAGGCGAGTGGCTCGACGCCGAGATGGCATCGGTGCCGTCAAACGACACCTGGGTGCAGTGGGTGTACCAACTGAACGACATCGAGCCGCGCAAGCACACCATCGAGGCTCGGGCGTTCGACGGCATGGGTGAGCCCCAGCCGGCGCAGCCGGCATCGGTGGCGCCCAATGGCGCACAGGGGTACCACCGAATTTCGCTCACCATCGACGGCGGATAATCAACGGTCTCGGCAGCTCTCGAGAGAGAGAATGCTCTAGGATTCCAGAATGGAACGCCGAGAGGCCCTTCGGCGTCTTGCTGCGGTTTCGGCCGGCGCATCGACGGGCGCCATGATCGTGTCGTCCCCGGCGTTCGCTGATGGCGGATCTGGTGAATGCCGATCGACGCCATCGATCTCCAACTCGCTGACGCCCGCGACGCTCGCCGGAACAGGGAGTGGAGCCAACAAGGACGTCGTGAGGATTTCATCGTCCACCACATCGTTTCCCGCCGCCGCATGCGGCTGCGGGTGGACCTCGTCGGTGCAACGCCGATGGACGGTGACGGCTGGGAGTGGTACGGCGACGGGGATCTACAGCGCCGTCTCGGGTGGAACGCTGCTGTCGGGAGGGTTCAACGCCACCGCTGGTTCCGTGAACGTGCCGAGCCCGGTGTACGTCAGGCATGTGTCCGGGGGCAACTTGACGGGGTCCTACACCGTGGATCTGACGATTCGTCACGTCTGTCGGTCCGCTGGCGCTGTGGCCTGGTCGTGTCAGCGGTACCGGACCGCGTTCAGCTACTCGACTGCGGGCGGCCCCAACGGCACGATCAGTGCGGTGTCGTCTGGCTCGTTCGGACCGCCGGACAACAGCGCATTCTGCGACTCACCCGCCCCGGTCTAGCGAAGCGAGCGACCGAGGCAGCGCCCGATGCGCGTCGAACGGCGGACGGCTAACTGCGGAGTTCGGCGGCCTTGACTTCGAGGGCTGCGATCAATTCGTCGAAGGCGCCGATGAAGCTCGCAACGCCCTCGCGTTCGAGTTGGTCGGCCACATCGTCCATGTCGACGCCGACGGACGGGAGTGCCGCCCAGACTGCTTCGGACTCGTCGACGTCAGCGTTGACGCGGCGCGCGACCATGCCATGGTCAGCAAACGCAGCGAGGGTGGCCTCGGGCAGTGTGTTGACCGTGTCGGGGCCGATGAGTTCGTCGACGTAGAGCACGTCGGAGTAGGCCGGGTTCTTGGCGCCGGTCGAGGCCCACAACGGACGTTGGACGCGTGCGCCGCGTACAGCCAGGGCTTCCCAGCGGGGACCACTGAACTGCTCGGCGAACAGCTTGTAGGCGAGCTTGCCTTGGGCAACCGCAGCCTTGCCGCGCAAGGCGAGTGCTTCGTCGGACCCGTTGGCATCGAGCCGCTTGTCGACTTCGACGTCCACCCGGCTGATGAAGAAGCTCGCCACGCTGGCGACCTGCGACAGATCGGCGTCGGGGTCTTCGGCCAACCGTTCGAGTCCAGTGAGGTAGGCCTCGATGACGTCGGCATAACGCGGCAGGCTGAAGATCAACGTGACGTTGATCGAACGGCCTTCGGCGATCATCTGCTCGATGGGAGCGATGCCCTCCTCGGTGCCCGGGATCTTGACCATCAGGTTGCGGCGGTTGATTCGTTCGTGCAGCTCACGTGCAGCGGCCTCGGTGCCAGGACCGTCGTGGGCCAGGCTCGGTGCCACTTCGACGCTCACGTAGCCGTCGACGCCATTCGAGTGGTCGTACACCTTCGAGAACACATCGCAGGCGCCGTGGATGTCGCGAATGACGAGCGACCAGTAGTCGTCGACGATCGAACCGCCATCGGCCGCAATCTCGTTGAACTGCTCGTCGTAGTCGGCCGAGCCCTGAATCGCCTTCTGGAAGATTGACGGGTTCGACGTGAGCCCGCGGACGCCGCTGTCGCGAACTTCCACGAGCTTGCCGGACGTGATGTAGTCCCGCTTCAAGTTGTCCAGCCACGGGCTCTGCCCCTGCTGTGCGAAGAGATCCTGCAAACGGTCACTCATGTCGTTACTCCAGTTTGATCGTTGGGTCGAGTTCAGTTGGCGAGCGCTGTGGCCTGGGCCACCACGTTGTCGACGTTGATGCCGAGCTTTTCAAGCACGAGGCCACCCGGCGCGCTGGCTCCGAATCGGTCGATACCGATCGAAGCATCGGCGTACTTGGCCCAGCCAAACGTGACGCCGGCTTCGACCGAGAGCACCGGGACGCCCGAGGGGAAGACGGTTGCCTTGAAGTCGTCGCTCTGCTCGTCGAAACGATCCCAGCTCGGCATGGAGACCACCTGAGCGGCGATGCCGGACTCGGCAAGCCGATCCGCTGCCTGCGTGCACAGCGATACTTCACTGCCGGTTGCCGCCAAGACGACCTGGGGCGTGTCGGCGGGCCGAACGACGGCTGCGCCCGTGCAGACCGCTTCGCCGTCAGTGGTGACCGTGATGTTCTGACGGCTGAGGACGATGACGGTGGGTCCGTCGTGCAACACAGCGTCGGTCCAGGCCTGGATGGTCTCGTTCGCATCGGCCGGACGGATCACATGCAGGCCGGGGATGGCACGCAACGACGCGAGTTGCTCGACGGGCTGGTGGGTCGGGCCGTCTTCGCCGACACCGACTGAGTCGTGTGTGAAGACGAAGCTGACCTTGGCGCCGGTGAGGGCAGCCAAGCGGATCGGCGGCCGCATGTAGTCGGCGAAGACAAAGAACGTGGCCGTGACCGGGAGGACTCCACCATGGGCGGACATGCCAACAGCGGCGGCGCCCATTGCGTGCTCGCGGACGCCGAAGTGGAGGTAACGGCCCGCTTCGTTGCCGGCAGCGAACGGTGTGGACTCGCCGAGGGCGACGCCGTTGCTGCCCTTGAGGTCGGCCGAACCGCTCATGAGGCCAGGGAGGTTCGCATAGGTGGCGTCGAGTGCCTTCTGAATCGCCTTGCGGGTGGCCACCGAGTCGCCCTGCTCGTAGACCGGGAGGTCAGCGTTCCAACCGTCGAGCCCGCCCTGTGCCCATGCGGCCTTCCAGTCGGGTGTCTCGGTTGCCGACGTCGCTGCGGACGTCCACGCACCGTTGGCGGCGGCGCCGCGCTCGCCGACGTGTGCCCGGTAGGCATCGACGAGTTCGTCCGGTGCCCAGAATGGCTCGTCTGGGATGCCCATGACGTCCTTGGTCCGGGCGACGTCTTCGGCGCTGAACGGGTTGCCGTGCGCTTGATTGGTGTCGACGTGGTCCGGTGAGGGGAAGCCAATGTGTGTGCGCAGCACGATCAGGGTCGGTTGCGGCGTGTTTTTGGCAGCATCGAGTGCGGCCTCGAGCGCATCGACGTCGTTGCTGATCTCGCCAACTTCTTGGACGTCCCAACCGTACGACCGGAACCGGGCTGTAGTGTCCTCACCAACCGTCAGGTCGGTAGGTCCGTCGATGGTGATCTTGTTGTCGTCGAAAATGCAGACGAGATGGCCGAGGCCGAGGTGACCCGCCCATGACGCAGCCTCGTGGCTGATGCCTTCCATGAGGCAGCCATCACCGACGATGACGAACGTGTGGTGGTCAACCGCGTCGGCACCGAATCGGGCGCGCAAGTTGGCCTCGGCGATGGCCATGCCGACCGCATTGCCGAAGCCTTGGCCGAGCGGACCGGTGGTGACCTCGACGCCGGCGGTGTGTCCGACCTCGGGATGGCCCGGTGTGAGCGAGTCCCACTGACGGAACTGCTTGAGATCGTCGAGTTCGAGTCCATAGCCGGACAGGAACAGCATGGAGTACTGCATGATCGACACATGGCCGTTCGACAGTACGAACCGGTCTCGGTCGGGCCAGTGTGGGTCGGCTGGGTCGTGTTTCATCACCCTGCTGTACAGCGTGTGAGCGAGGGGTGCGAGCGCCATGCCTGTGCCCTGGTGGCCGCTGTTTGCGGCAAGCGGGCCGTCCATCGACATGCCCCTCACGAGGGAGATGGCGGCGGCGTCTTGTTCAGGAGTCAGCGACACGCGTGCGAGGATAGTTGACGGCGACCAGAGACAGGCCAACCGTCAGTCTTCGACGGGTGGGAGCAGTGTGAACGGAACGAGGTGCCACGGGTTTTTGTCCACGCGGCAGTGCGCAAAGATCTGCTTGTACCCGTCGAAGTCGAGCTCGCCCTTGACCAGCCGGTAGGTGAACTTTCCCGGCTCGACCGTGAACGGGCTGACATTGCGGGCGATTTGCTCGCTGTCCTCATCGACGCCGTCGCGGAAGATCACTTCGAAGACGCCGTTGCCCGACGCCCCCTCAGGACAGAAGATCAAGGCAACCAGATGCGGATCGATGGTCAGCGGTGCCGGCGACGGTGCGGCCTGGCTGAACATCACCCCGGTCAGGTCGATGCGAGTCGACGGGCCGGGAGCCTGGCGCATCTCGAAGTTCTCGACGAACAGTGCGGAAACGATCTGCATGATCGTGGATCGTACCGAGCAGGAATCTCAGCTGAGGATGGCCACCAGGAACTCCGATGCGGCGTCGTGGGGTCGACCATCCCACGAGCTGAGACAGACGTCGACGGTGAGCCCGACTGCGGCGACGTCGTCAAAGAACTCGTCGAACAGATAGTCACGCCCTGCCCCGAACCCGATGACCAGACGACCCCTCGGATCGGAGACAACGGCGCAGGTTCGCGAGGACTGGCCGGCGCGTGCTCGGTGCAAGAAACGCCACAACGTTGCCCGCCGAGACGATGACGTCGAAGCCGTCGCCGGCGATGTCCGGAGGGAGGTCCAGTTCGGCGAGATCACCGACAACCCACGTCGGGCCCGGGTGATCGTCATTCGCAGCAGCGATCAAGACAGGATCGACATCGACGCCGACAACTGTGTGCCCGAGGGCGTGGAGAAATGCTCCGACGCGACCTGGCCCGCATCCGGCATCGAGAACTCGCGCGGTGCGTGGCGCCAGCGCATCGATCAACCGTGCCTCACCGGCAAGGTCGCGGCCTTCGGCCTCCATCGTGCGAAATCGTTCGACGTAGCGGTGGGAATGGGTGGGGTCTTCCCGCACGATCTCGGTCCACTTGCTCGGCTCGACCCTCTCCTCAGTCACGATCTATCTCCCAACGTGAAGCGGACGCGGCGGTTGCGCTTGCCCTTGTTCTCGATCTTGCCGATCTTGAACGGACGGCTCTCTGCGGTGTTGGAGAGATGCGTGCCACCGCAGGCTTGGCGGTCGAGGCCGGCGACGTCGATCAGCCTGAGACGACCGTCGTCGGTGGGCGGGGGAGCGACCGACAGCGAACGGACCAACCCGTCGGTTGCCGCAGCCTCGGCAGCATCCACGTAGACCGCCTCGACGGCCAGACCACGCTCGATCACCTGGTTCACCGGACTCTCGAGGGCCCGGAGTCGATCGTTGTCGATCTGGCTGAGGTCGAAGTCCATACGCCCGGTTCCGTCGCCGTTGATCTGTGCCCCAGTGACCAGGGAGCCCTCGAACTCTTCGAAGACGAAGGCGTTCAAGACGTGACTCATGGTGTGCAGCGAGGCGACGCGACGGCGGTGATCGGCATCGATATGGACCTCAACGTCGCCGTCGACAAGCGCTGACTCGTCGTCCAGTATGTGCCACCACGTGCCACCGTCGACCTCGATGCGCGCCACAGCGACGACCCCACCGGATGTCTCCAATGACCCGATGTCGCTGACCTGACCGCCGCCACCAGGGTGGAAGGCGGAACGCGAGAGAGCGACAGCGCCAGGTCGTGCGTCGACGACCGACGCGATGTGCTCATACAGATCCGGCTGCTCGTGACAAAGGTAGATCGCCATGAGTACGAGCGTAGATCCAGACGTCCGATGCACTACATCCAGCGCGGAGGGATTCTGACCACGATGCGATACGAACCTTCCACGTCGACGGGTCCGAACGTGTTCGAATCCTCCGTGAGGACGTCTCGATTGTCCGACTCGGCGATCATCGACTCGCCGTCGGCCGCAGTGACTCGCTTCACCATCCAGAACCCAGGCCGATCCGGATGTTCGAACGTACGGATCTGACCGACGCGGACTCGACCGAACGCGATACCGATCAGACCCTGACCGTCGACGATCGTCGGTTCCATCGATCGATCCCGGCTCAGGAATCGACGCGGCACGAATCGGCGGGGGAGAAGTCGACGCGTATCCAGTTGACGAAGTTTGAAGGACATGAGAATTGTGGCGCCGATCTGTGCCCGGTCGCCGCCTGGGAGTGTAGGTTTCGCCAGATCGACCCCCGGGCACACCCGACGTGTTGCCCATCCGAATCTCAAGGAGATATCCATGTTCGCCAAGCTCTTCGCCAACGCCACCGTTGCGCACGCACACTGCGACCTCTACTGCGGCGTCTACGACCCCGCCCAGGCCAAAATCGAGGCGCTCTCGGTCCTCAAGACCGCCAAGAAGTACGCCGAGTCCGACGACGAGGTCTTCCGCGCACGTTGCATTTCGATCAAAGAAGCACGCGCCGAGGAAACCAAGCATCATCTGATGGTGCTCTGGGCCGACTTCTTCGCCCCTGACCATTTCGCAGCGCACCCCAACCTGCACCAGCTCTTCTGGGACGCCATCCATCAGGCCGGCGAGGCCAAGAAGACCATGGACCCCGCCGCCGGTGAGAAGCTCGTGTCGCTGATCGAAGAAATCGCGGTCATCTTCTGGAGCACTGAGAAGTCGAAGGCAATGGGCGTCTACCCGCCGGCCTGAACCGCCAGCCATGATTCATGGCGAACGCGGTGAGATAGCGTTCGCAACGCATGTCGATCCCGACCATCAACGAGCGCGTCCCCGACGCCAGTAGCGATGATCGGTCGACGCGCGACCAAATCCTCGATGCATCGTCGACTTGTTTCGCCCATGCCGGCTACAGCGGCACGTCGTTGAACGACATCGCCGCCGAGGTCGGCATCCGGCGGCCCAGCCTCCTGCATCACTTCTCATCGAAGGAAGCGCTCTACGGCGAGGTCTTCGAGCGGCTGCTCAGCGATTGGTTTGCTCGGCTGGTCGGGGCGATCGACGCCCCGGCCTCCGGGTGGCTGAAGGTCGAAGGTGTGCTGCGCGCCGGATTCGGCTTCTTCGCCGACAATCCGAACTACGTCATCTTGATGCGTCGCGAGGCCATCGACGGTGGCGTCCACCTCGGCATCGACCTCGCCGCCGTGCTGCGGCCCATGTTCGACCAGGCCGCCGACTATTTCCGACGCGAGATGGATGCAGGTACGTTCCGCGAGCAGAACGCCGAGCAGTTGCTGCTCACCGGCTACGGCGCGCTCCTCAGCTACTTTTCTGATGCTCCGTTCCTCGAGGGTCTGCTCGACGAGAATCCGTTGTCGGACGCGGCGCTCGATCGTCGGAGCGCACACATCATCGAGTTCTTCCGCGCCGCACTCG
Source organism: Candidatus Ilumatobacter isfjordensis (assembly GCA_964199985.1). Lineage (GTDB taxonomy): Bacteria > Actinomycetota > Acidimicrobiia > Acidimicrobiales > Ilumatobacteraceae > Ilumatobacter_A > Ilumatobacter_A isfjordensis. The sequence continues at coordinate 11,831 of CAXMZV010000015.1, forward strand.
TACCGTCCTGAAACTCGAGAGGTACGGAACTATGTTGGCGGGCTGATGGGCCACGACACCACCGATTCCACGACGCTCTCCGAACGCGACAGCAAGGCGCTGCTCGCCGACTACGGCGTGCCAATTGCGGGTGAACGTTTCGTTGACACGCCAGCGGCAGCCGTCGAAGCTGCGAGCGAGCTCGGCTACCCCGTCGTGGCGAAGCTGAACGGTGACGCCATTGCGCACAAGACCGAACGTGGCCTCGTGAAGCTCCGGCTCGGCGACGCTGCTGCCGTCGAGCAAGCGGCGACCAACCTGCTTGCGGCTGCGCGTCCGGACGATGGTGACGTGGACGTCCTCATTGCGCCGATGATCAGCGGCAATCGCGAATTGATTGCCGGTGTCGTTCGTGATCCGCAATTCGGGCCCACGGTGATGCTCGGTGTTGGGGGCATTCTCGCCGAGGCGGTTGCGGATGTGGTGTTCCGCCCGGCCCCGGTCGACGAAGTCACCGCTGCAGAGATGATCGACGACTTGGCAACGCAGAAACTGCTCGGCGAGTTCCGCGGTGAGGCGGCGGTCGATCGGGCACAGCTCGTCGATGTGCTGACCGGGCTCGGTCGTCTCGCTGCAGAACGCAGCGACGTGGCGAGCGTCGACATCAACCCACTGATCGTGGAGGCCAGTGGGCGAGTGGTGGCCGTCGATGGGCTGGTCGAACTGGCTGCCGTCGCCACGGATCGCGTCGTGCTGCGTGCTCGTCCCAGTGATGAGCAATTCCAGGCACTGTTCGAGCCGCGAGGCGTCGTCGTGTCCGGAGCGTCAACGCATCCCGGCAAATTCGGATTCGTCTCGCTGCACAACATCTTGGCGAGTGGCTACGCCGGTGCGGTGTTCGGAACGAACCTGAAGGGCGAGGAGGTGCTCGGCATCCAGACCGTGGCCGATATCGCAGAGATTCCCGATGGTGCTGCGGATCTCGTGTTCGTGTGTACGCCTGCGGCCGGAAACCCTGATCTGTTGCGGGCCTGTGCAGCGAAAGGCATCCGAGCGGCGTTTCTCACATCTGCTGGATACGGAGAGGCCGACGAGGCAGGCCAGCGAGCTGAGGACGAGTTGGTGGCCCTCGCTGACGAATTGGGCATCTTGCTCGCGGGTCCGAACGGACAGGGTGTCGTCAGCACGCCCGTCGATCTGTGCGCCCAGATTGTTGCGCCGAATCCGCCGGCCGGCGGCATCGGTGTCGCCAGTCAGAGCGGCAACTTCGTCTCGACGTTCCTGAACATGTCGCGTGCGTCGGGGGTTGGTATCAGCCGTGCGATCTCAGCAGGCAATGCTGCAGCGGTCAGCGTCGCCGACTATCTCGACTGGTACGCGGACGACGACGCCACCAACGTCGGCCTCGCATACATCGAGGGCATCACCGATGGGCAGGGCCTGATCAATCGCCTGGCGGGTGCTGCCGAGCGCAAGCCTCTCGTGCTGGTCAAGGGCGGAGCCACCGAAGGTGGCGCGCAGGCTGCGGCGAGCCATACCGGAGCGTTGGCAGCCGACGACAAGATCTTCGATGGCGCCTGCCGCTCGGTCGGAATAGCGCGGGCACCGAGTGTCTCCGCAGCGTTCGATGCAGCTGCCACATTTGCCACGCAGCCCCTTCCCGCTGGTCCCAACGTCATGGTGCTGACCACGGTCGGCGGGTGGGGCGTGGTCACCGCCGACGCCATCACGAGCGCCGATGACTTGGTACTGATGGACATCCCGTCCGACCTGGAAGCGTCGATCGACGAACTGTTGCCACCGCGGTGGAGCAAGAACAACCCGATCGACTGTGCCGGCGGAGAAACGCGCGACACCGTGCCCGACGTGATGGCGCTGTGTGCCGCCCACCCCGAGGTGCACTCGATCATCTACCTCGGCCTCGGCATCCAGTCGAACCAGGCGCGAATGATGCGCGAAGGACGTTTCTTCCCCGACCACGGGCTGGAACGCATCGTGGGCTACCACGAACGACAGGACACGCGATTTGCCGAGGCGGCCCACGAACTCAGTGTGTCGACCGGCAAGCCGATCCTGACGTGCACCGAACTCGCCGTTGCCGACCCTGACAATGCCGGGCCGGCAGCAGTCCGCGCGACGGGCCGACTCTGTTACTCAAGCGGTGAGCAAGCGGTGGCTGCACTCAGCCATCTCGTGCGGCGGCAGATGTATCGGTCCGCCCGGAGTTTGTGAATCAGCCTGTGAGCCGACCTGAGGATCGACTTCAGCAACTGGACCGCCAACCCTCACGACGTCGGCCGCCGCAGCGCCGAGCGGGACCGTTGATGGTTCTCGGCGCGTTCGCACTCATCCCGGCAATCGCGCTGTTCGCGCTGTTCAACTGGGCCGATGGATCGATCGAAGAGAACGAGCCGGCTCCGCCGCCGCCAAGCACCGTCGTTGCCCCGCCGTCGTTCAACGACCCGTTGAGTACGTCGATGCTGTCGATGCGCCGTGTGCCAGCGGTGCTTTCGCGACAGCTCAACGTGACCGATTTCCAGCAATCACTGACCCCATTTCTCGGAACGCTCAATGACCGATCGTGTGCCGCGGTGTCGGTCGATGGCATTCCGATCGGTGAGCGGAACCCCGACCTGGCCGTCATCCCGGCGAGCAACGAGAAGCTTGTGGTCGCAGCGGTTGCCCTCGATCTCATCGGTGCCGAGACCGTGTTGACGACTTCGGTCGTCAGTGCAACACCACCGGTCGATGGTGTGGTCAGCGGTGACCTGACGCTCGTCGGTGGCGGTGATCCGCTGCTGTCGTCGGACTGGTACCCGACGTCGAGTCTCGAGCGGTATCCCGTGCTGTCACCGACGTCGCTCGACACACTGGCGGATCGAGTGCGTGACGCCGGTGTCACGTCGATTAGCGGCAACGTCGTCGGCGACGGTTCCCGCTACGACGACGAGTTCTTCGCTCCAGGATGGGGCGATGGCGTGGCCGGGCTTGAGGCGGGGCCGTACGACGCATTGATGGCAAACGACAGCCGCGTGCTCGGCGAACAGCAACGTGCGAACGACCCGAACGCCGGTGCCGCCCGAGAATTCGTCCGGCTTTTGAACGAACGCGGCATCACCGTCACTGGTGCAGTAGCAAGTGGTGTCGCCCCGACCGGCGGGAACGTCATCGCCACCATCGATTCGGCACCGATGTCAGACGTCGTCGGCGAAATGCTGGCCAACAGTGACAACAACACTGCCGAACTCCTCGTGAAAGAGATCGGATTTGTTGGTGAAGGAGCTGGCACGCGCGAAGCCGGCGCCCGCGTCATGACCGCCAAACTGACGGAATGGGGGATCGACACGACGTCCGTCGTGCTGTCCGATGGTTCGGGCCTCAGCCTCGACAACCGAATCACCTGCTCGGCCCTGCTCTCGGTCATGCAACGGTTTACGCCTGACAGCGTGTTCGGAAGCGGACTTCCCATTGCTGGCCAGACCGGAACCCTGACCGATATCTTCACCGAGCATCCGGTGGCCGGTCGCCTCACGGGGAAGACCGGCACGCTCAACAATCCGCCCTTCAACGCCGACCCACCGGCCGTGAAGGCGCTGTCGGGATACGTGGCCGTCGATGGTGGTACTGCTGTCGAATATGTCCTCGTGCTCAACGGGCCGACCATCTCGGACCAGAGCGAGTATCGACCGGTGTGGAACGCGCTCGCCGACGTGCTGAACACGTATCCGGCTGGAGCGACGCCGGCTGAACTCGGACCTCGCTGATGGGTGCCGTGACTTCGCTGCGTCAGCAGAGTAGACAACCACTGTGAATATGCGGGTCGACGTGGTCGCATCGCCGGTCAGGTACCGGAAGATGCCGCTCTTCCTGCTGCTCGCCGTCGCCGTGCTGCCTGCGGTCGGTCTGCTCAGCGTCCACTGGTGGCTCCGAGACGAGGCGGACCGATACGACGCGACCCGGGCCGCGGTCGAGTCGCTGTCGACTGCCGATGATGATCGACCTGCAGCGTCTCGCCGCGATATCGAGCGGGCCGAGCGCACCGCCGTGCTGTCGACGTCGCTCTTCGACTACCGCCGCATGCCGGACGGGGTGGCGAGGTCGGCGAGCACGAATCGACTGGCGGCCCAAGTCGCGGCGGCATTGCCATTCATCGACGACCGGTCCTGTGCCGCGGTGTCTGTCGACGGCATTTCGGTCGGCGCCGTGAACGAAACGCTGTCCGTGATTCCTGCGAGCACCGTCAAGTTGATCGTCGCAGCCGTGGCGCTCGAGGTGCTCGGATCCGACTACACGTTCGAGACCGTCGTGCGCATTCCGCCGGTGGTGGACGGGGTCGTCGAAGGCGACATCTACCTCGTTGGTGGCGGTGACCCACTCTTGACCTCGGACGACTACCCGATCGATGACGACCCACTCCCAGCGTTCGCCACCACCTCGCTCGACGTGCTCGCCGACGCTCTGATCACGGCGGGTGTCGAGCGGATCAACGGCACCGTGATTGGCGATGGGACGCGCTACGACGACGAGTTCGTGATCGACAGCTGGGGCGACGGTGTCGCGTTCAACGACGCCGGGCCGTACGACGCACTGCTCGTCAACGACGCACGGGTCCTCGGCCGTCGCGGGGTCCAGGACGACCCCAACGTCGGCGCGGCCCGGGAGTTCGTCCGGTTGCTGGGTAACCGGGGGATCAGGGTCTCCGACGGGTGGGGGAGCGGTGAAGCCTCGGCGCTCACCACCGTGGTGGGTACCGTCGAGTCGCAGCCGCTCGGAGAGATCATCCGCGAGATGCTCACCAACAGCGACAACAACACAGCGGAGTTGCTGGTGAAGGAACTGGGCTTTGCGGAGAGCCGAGATGGCACACGATTCGGCGGTCTCGTCGTGATGGACCGCGTGTTGCGTGAGTGGGGTGTGCCCCTTGACGGTGTCCGCCTGCTCGACGGTTCGGGCCTCACGCCGACGACGCAGATGACCTGTCAGGCACTGCTTGAGGTGTTGCAGCGATCACGCGGAACGGTGGTGGCGACCGGTCTGCCGATAGCTGGAGCGACCGGAACGCTCCGCGACGAGTTCATCGACATCGGTGTCGAAGGTCGTCTGTTCGCGAAGACCGGAACGCTCGGCAACCCGCCGACCGACGAGCCGCCGCTTGCATCGAAAGCACTCGCCGGCTACGTGTCCGGCGGGAACGGCGCCACCATCGAGTTCGTGGTGATCCTCAATGGTGATCAGGTCACTGAGGAGAACTACCGCTTGATCTGGGCGGTGTTCGGACAACGTTTCGCCACGTTCCCCGAAGCGCCACCCGCCGAGGATCTACAGCCCCGCTGAGCATGGTCCCGGACGTGGATCTAGGGTGCGGCGATGGCCGTGATGCCGATGTTCCCGCTTGGAATGGTGCTGCTTCCCGGCGGCATTCTGCCGTTGCACGTGTTCGAACCTCGGTACCGGCAGATGATCATCGATTGCCTGCAGGTCGACGGCCACCCGGAATTCGGACAGGCCCTGATCACCCATGGAGCCGACGCCGGCGGAGGCGACGAGCGGGCAATGGCCGGAACGGTTGCCCAGATGATTCAAGTCGAGGCCCTCGACGAGGAGCGGTATGCCCTGGTAGCTGTCGGGACGCGACGCATCCGCGTCAACGCGTGGCTGCCAGATGCTCCGTATCCAGTGGCCGATGTCGACGACTGGCCCGATGACGAGCCCGACGGTGATGGCCTCGAGATCGCTGTGGCGGCCACACATGCGCGAGTGCAGGCAACGCTCAAGATGGCGGTGGAACTTGGTGATGTCAGCGCCGACACCATCGAGTCTGAGATTTCCGATGATCCGCTGATGGCGACCTATCACCTGGCCTCGCTAGCTCCGATCGGGCCGGCAGATCGCTACCGCCTCCTCACCGCGAGTGGGACTGCGGCGCGCCTCGATGTCCTCGATGATGTCCTCGATGATGTCGAAGCCATGCTGAAGTTCCGTCTGACCTGATAGAAACTGACCCGTGCCAAACAGCATCGATGCGACGAAGCCGCCCCGAAAGAACAACGATGCCTCGCTCGGCGAGGTCATCGAGTTCGTCAAGACCTACGCCAAGCAAGAGACACTCGGTCCGCTGAAGGGCGCTGGCTCATGGCTGGCCTACGGCGCGGCGGGGGCCTTCGCGCTCGGAATTGGCCTCACGCTGATGATGCTCGGCCTCCTGCGTTTGTTGCAGGCTGAGGTCAGCTGGGCCAACGGTGGCCCATGGTCGTGGGCCGCATATGGCATCACACTGATCGTCACACTCGTGCTGCTGGGCCTCACGGTGCTCTGCATCAAGAAGGCGTACCTGCACAAAGAAGCCCTCCCGAACAAGAAATCCTGAGAGAAGGAGCCGTCACCATGGCCAAGAAGACACCCGACACTCCTGAGACGATCACCCCCGATGACTTGCGCAACAAGCTGCAGGGCCTCCAGGGTGACGTGCAGGGCAAGGTCGACGACAAAAAGACCACCATTGCCAGCGTCGCCGGCGGTGGCGTCATGGTATTGATGGTTCTCTTCTTCCTGCTCGGCAAGCGCTCCGGCACGAAAAAGAGCGCCATCGTCGAGATCCGCCGCGTCTGATGGCCCTGGTCCCGGTCGTCCTCAGACGTCGTTTGCTCGCGCGGGCGAACTTCGTTGGTGGTCCGCTCGTCAACCTGTTGGCGTTCGCCGTCCAGCCTGTGGGATATCTCAAGCGGATGTCGATCGTTCGTGGGGTGAACGGGTCATCCAGTGCATGGAAAATCGTCGCGGTCGTCGTGTACTCCGGGTCCACCTTCAAACGCATCTTCGGCAAGACGCCGGAGAAGATCAGCACGGAGAAGGTCAGGGCGAACTCGTTCGTCAACGTGATCAATGCCAAGCCGATGACCAAGAAGCAGCAGAGGGCCGCCGGCATCACCAAGGCCGATCTCAAAGCACAGGCGAGCGCCGACGTCGCTGCGGCATGGGCGCACAAGGCCGCCCAGAAGCCCAAGCGCAAGGTCGTCCGACGGGCCGAAAAGACTGCCAGGATGGCCGCAGCCGACCGACGGGTCGCCGACAAGAAGGCTGCCAAGAGAGCTTCGTGACGGTTCGTGCATGAAAGTGCTGCTCCGCAATCCGAAGCGCGAAGTCGACGTTGCCGGTGGCCGCACGGTTCACCGACTCCTCGACGACCTCGACCTGAGCCGCG
>CAXMZV010000016.1:0-18401 GCA_964199985.1 Candidatus Ilumatobacter isfjordensis
CCGGTCGGCTTGAGGATCAGCGGGTTAATCTCTGCAAGGTCGCAGTCGCCTTCGTCGTAGCAGCGATACAGCTTCACGAGAATGTCGGTGGCTCCGGCGATGGCCCGCTCAGGGAGCTGGGCGTCGATGCACGCCTGACGTGCGACGTCGGCCGACAGTCCGTCGACGGGGTCAATGTGCAGCTTGACGATCGCATCCGGGTTCTCTTCCGCCACGACCTCGATCTCGACGCCACCCTCGCGAGACAGCATCATCAGGTGCTTCTTCTCCCTGCGGTCGAGCGTGAACGAGACGTAGTACTCCTCGTCGATGTCGGAGGCGTTCTCGACCCAGAGACGACGCACAACGTGGCCCTTGATGTCCATGCCCAGAATGTTGCCGGCGTGCTCACGCACCTCGGCCTCATTGTCAGCGAGCTTGATGCCGCCGGCCTTGCCGCGGCCACCGACCTGCACCTGCGCCTTGACGACGACGGGGTAGCCAGCAGATGCGGCTTCCTTCACCGCCTCGTCGACGGTGTCGGCGGGGCCACCTGGGCTGACTGGAATGTCGTAGCGGGCGAAGTACTGCTTGCCCTGATATTCAAAGAGATCCACGGTGGGGTCCCCTCTCTTTCATGTGTGCGGATGGTTGCGAATAGTGGTGGTGCGTCAGGCTTCGGTCTCGTCCATGGCGGTTTCGAGCCACTCGCCGATCGCCTTCAATGACGATCCGGGTCCGAAGATTTTCGCGACACCCTGCTCCTGCAACGCACGAGCGTCAGCGTCAGGGATGACCCCACCGCCGAAGACGAGCACGTCGCCCAGGTCACGGTTGCGTAGCTCTTCCATCACGCGTGGAAACAGCGTGAGGTGCGCACCGGAAAGCAGCGAGAGGCCGACGCCGTCCGCATCTTCCTGCAGCACGGTCTCGGCGATTTGTTCGGGCGTCTGGTGCAGACCGGTGTAAATGACCTCGAACCCATGGTCCCGGAGGGCACGGGTGATGGTCTTGGCGCCACGATCGTGGCCATCCAGGCCGGGCTTGGCAACAACGATGCGGTACGGACGCTTCACAAGGGCAGAACCTTATGCCCCAGGCGCATCGTTCCACCAACCGACTCGGCCGACGATGCCGAGACGCCTCCGTCCGTGCGGAACCCGGTCCGTTGACATCCCCGGTCGAGCAACATGGTGAAACGGACTGGGGGCGGCAGACTGAGTTGGTGGTGAAGGACAACGACAAACCAGTCAAGCTTCGATCACCGTTGACGCGGGCGCTGCTCCCCAATCTCGGCGGTCTCGTCGTCCTCGGCCTGATCGGGCTGATGCTCTGGGGATTCGCGGCCTACATCTCGCGCGGCGACGCGTCGACATCGAATCGGCTTGCCCCATCCAACTTGCGGGTCGGCAGCGTGACCAATGTTGCCGACGAGATCGTCGACAAGGGCCCCATCCTCTTCCCTGGCCTCGGTACCACCGAGGGAGAGCGCACCATCGTGCTCGACCACACTGGCGATGATCCCACGATCGGCTGGGTCGTGTACTACGCCTACCCAGCTGGCGGCGACGAAAGCTGCGCCGTCGAGCAAGTGCGCGACAGCGACGGTGAAGGGACGCGCGAGTTCATCGACTGCGATGGCAACACGATTGACGTAAGCGAGCTGTCACCGCCCCCCGACGGCGTGAATCCCGTCGTCGAGAACCAGCGGTTGCTGTCGATTGATCTCAGCGGCGTGACCGGAGGAAGCTGACCGACGTCAGGCGTCGACGGTGGCGTCGAGCAGCCGGGCAGCGAACTCTTCGCTGTGCTGATCGAGCTTGCTGCGGCTCATTGCCAGTCCGCCGATGACGTAGGCGCCGGTGTCGCCGAGGACATTCGTGAGCTTGTCGAGGCTCCGGCCCGGATCGAGTGCAAACGTGCAGAACGCCGCAGCCTTCTTCCCCCGCATTGCCGGGAGGTTCGCGATGCTGTTGGCAGCCCACGGTGCCTGCCCAAACAGGAACGCGCCGTGCACCCAGGTACCGACGAGGACGAGGTCCGCTTCGTGGATCGACTGATGGTCGGGATGCTTGACCTTGGACAGGCCAGTGATGGTCCACCGCTCCTGCTGCAACAGCTCAGCGACGTTCTCGGCCGCCTTCCACGTATTGCCGGACAAGCTCTCAACCAGAATTGCTACCTTCACATCACCAATTCTGCCAGATACGGCGCCGTCTGCCCCGATCTTCTTGACGAGATCATTCACTCGATCTTCTTGAGCGGCGCCCACGCGAGCGAGAGATGCTTGGTGCCTGCGCCAGTGAAGTTGATTGTGGCCTCGGCCTTCTCACCCTCACCGGAGATGTCGATGATGACGCCTGCCCCGAAGCTGGGGTGTTCGACACCGTCGCCGATGCGCAGCCCGAGTTCCTGACTGTTCGACGGTTCAGGAGCATGCTTCTTCGCGAATTGCATCGCTGCGTCCACGACACGATCACGATGCGCATCCTGCGCCTGCTTGGCGTCTTTGACGTCGTCGTTCACATCGGCATTGATGTCGCGGCCGGGGACCTCGTCGTCGCCTCCGCGGCGATACGGCGGCGGGGTGTCTGACGAGTCGTACCCGCGCTCGTCCCGGCCCGATCGACCACCGCCGGAGGTTCCGCCATAGCGGGACCGGTAACTCTGACGCCCGTAGCTCGATCGGCCGCTCACGTTGCCGCTCGCCTCGATCAGCCCTTCGGGGATCTCATCGAAGAACCGCGACGGCGGGTTGTACTGCGTCGAACCGAACAGCTGACGGCTCCACGCGTGGCTCATGTACAGCCGCTTCATCGCTCGCGTGATGCCCACGTACGCAAGTCGACGTTCTTCTTCCATCTCGACCGGTTCGGTGAGCGACCGGATGTGCGGGAAGATGCCTTCTTCGACACCGGCGATGAACACGACGGGGAACTCGAGGCCTTTCGCCGAGTGCAGCGTCATGAGGATCACGAGGTCTTCGACTTCGCCCTCGGGCAAGTCGTCGGTGTCGGCAACGAGCGCAACCTGCTCCATGAATTCCGAGATCACGGTGAACTCGCGTGCCGAGCCGATCAGCTCACCCATGTTCTCGAGGCGAGTATGCGCTTCAACGGAGTCTTCGGCTTCGAGCTCGGCGAGGTAGCCCGATCCGTCGAGCGCAAGCTGGAGGATGTCGGCGGGCCCGTACTGGTCGTCGTCGACCATGCCCGTCATGCCATCGACGAGCTCGACGAACTTGCCGATGCCCCGTAGCGCAGGCCCGCTCACACCGGCCTCGTCGCATCGCCGCAAAGCGTCGGCGAACCCGATGCCTTCGGCGGCTGCGAATGTGTCGAGCTTGGCAACGCTGGTGTCGCCGATGCCTCGCTTCGGGACGTTCAGTATCCGCTTGAGGCTGACCTCGTCGGCGGGGTTGACCACCGCGCGCAGATACGCCATGGCGTCTTTGACTTCGCGCCGGTCGTAGAACCGAGTGCCACCCACCACCTTGTAGGGGACGCCTTGACGCATGAACGCCTCTTCGATGACACGGCTCTGTGCGTTGGTGCGATACAGCACGGCGATGTCGCGGAAGTTCGCGTCAGCATCGCGTTGCAACTGTCTCGCGGTGTTGGCGATCCAGTTGGCTTCATCGCCTTCGTCTTCAGCGTGGTACCGCTGGATGCGCTCGCCGCTGCCACTGTCGGTCCACAGTGACTTGGGGCGGCGTTCGGTGTTGTTCTCGATGACCGCATTGGCGGCGTCGAGGATGGTCTGCGTGCTGCGGTAGTTCTGGTCGAGCACCACCGTGGTGACGTCAGGGAACGCTTCCTCAAACTGCAAGATGTTGCGAAAATCGGCGCCGCGGAATCGATAGACCGACTGGTCGGTGTCTCCCACTACGCAGACGTTGTGATGGCCGCCCGCCAGCATCAGGACCATCTGGTTCTGGGCGTTGTTTGTGTCCTGGTATTCGTCGACGAGGATGTGCACGAATCGTTCGCGATAGTGCTCGAGGACCTCGCCATGATTCTTGAACAGCTCGACGGTCTTCGTGAGCAGGTCGTCGAAGTCCATGGCGCCGGCCTTCAGCAACCTCGCCTGGTACTCGGCATAGACCTCGGCGTGCTTGCGATCGAAAATGTTCTCTGCAGCGTCGGCAGCTTCCGCGGGCGACACCAACTCGTTCTTCCAATTGCTGATGATGCCGTGCACGCCGCGCGGCGTAAATCGTTTTGAGTCAAGTCCCTGGTCGCGGATCACGTAGCCGGTCAGGCGGTTGGTGTCGGCCGAGTCGTAGATCGAGAACTGTCGCGGGTAGCCGAGGGCGTCAGCGTTCGCGCGCAGGATGCGCACGCACGCAGAGTGGAATGTGGACACCCACATCGTCTTCACGACCGGCCCGACCAATGCCGCGACCCGCTCACGCATCTCGGCAGCGGCCTTGTTGGTGAACGTGATCGCCAGGATCTTCGACGGGTGCACGCCCTGGTGGATGAGGTGCGCGATGCGGTGCGTGAGCACGCGCGTCTTGCCCGAACCGGCACCAGCGACCACCAGCAGCGGCCCGGTCTCGTGAACCACTGCGTCGAGCTGATCGGGATTGAGCCCGAGCGCGAACGGTGACGGGCCCCGCGACCCGGTCTCGTTCCCCACGCCGAACGGTCCCGCCTCGTCAGTAGCCAACGGCTCCGCGGATGGCGCGTCGGCCGGATGGGGAATGTCGCCGAACAGCTCCTCGTCACGCATGCGGCATCACTCTAGGGATGGGGTGTCGCAGGTGTGCCGATCGATGCGACGCCTGGGCGGCGCGGTGGTGATGCGCTCGACACCACACACACGCTGCCCCCACGCCCAACCGTCCCGCCTGGCATCGTGATGGCGTGACCAGGCATCACCCAATGACCTCGCACCCCGGATCGGGCGATTCACACTCCCGACTGAACGAACTGCGCACGGCGACCATTCGGCGCGTTGCACGTCTCGTGAGCAGCTTCGATGGCATCGTGGAGGCTACGAGCGATGTCGCCACCGATGACGAACACGATCCAGAAGGCCACACAATCGCCTGGGAGCGCCAGCAGATCGCAGCACTCCTCGACGAAGCGAGAATCACGCTCACCGCCATCGAGGCCGCTGAGCAGCGCCTCGACGACGGGCTGAATACAACCTGCACGAACTGCGGCCTCGAGATTTCAGCCGAACGCCTGGACGCACTGCCGACGAGATCATCGGAGAAACCTGCGACGGCCTTCGCGAGCCTTCTCCCACGCCGATCATGCCCACGGCAGTCTGAGTGACGCCTCACTGACCGAACCGTTCAACCAACTCTCAGGACGATGAACTGATAGTTCCAACCGCCCACGTCCGTCGGCCACGCCTCAAAGGATTCGACGGTGCCGTGAGCACTCAGCATCGTCTGGGCGCGATCGTCGGATCGGTGGCTGAAGAAACGCGGCGGGTCGAAGTGGTCCGTGTCGTTGACGAACTCCCGATCGCGGCCGCCCCACAACCCGATCGCCAGGGGTGCTCCCGGGCGCAGCAATGACGTCGTCGCTGCGACGGCTTCATCGAACCGATCGTCGGGGACATGAAGGAGCGTGCTCATCGTCCACCCCGCATCGAACGAATGCGGCCGGAACGGCGGTGCGAAGAGCGAGCCGGGCACGATCGCGAGGCCTGCGGTGGATGCGAGCCGAGCGTTGCCAACGGCGAGATCGAATCCGGCGTACGAAATGCCGGCGTTGATGAACGGTGCGGCGTCGGTGCCCGGCCCTGATCCCACTTCGACGACCGATTCGCGACCCTCACCTACGACGAGCTCCACGAACGATGCACGAAGATCATCTCGGCGACCGCGGGAACCCATTGCAGCGCGGACGCCGGCCGCTGCTTCTCGTTCGTAGTAGTCGCTCAGGTCGCGTTCAGTCGACACTCGACGAGCTTGTCAGGTCAGTTCGTTGCGTAACGTGGCGGTGGTGACGTTGCTGGTCGAGCTGAGCGCCGGCGAAGTCGCGTTCGGCGGCGTTGTTCTGCTCGTCGCCTCCTACATCCGCGGCTACTCCGGATTCGGCTTCTCCGCCGTGCTCGTCGTCGGGGCGACCTTCGTCATCGAACCAGCGGCTGCTGTGCCGCTCGCGCTCACCTTTGAGGTGTTGGCGAGCCTTGTGCAGGGGCCCTCGATTCGGCACGAGATTCGTTGGCCCGATTTCCGCCTCTTGCTGCTCGCCGCCATCGTCGGCAACCCGATCGGCGTCGTGATCCTCACGACCGTCGACAGCGAGGTCCTGCGCGGCGTCACCCTCGCGGTCTTGCTGACCCTGACCACCGGGCTGCTCGTCAATCACTCGGCTCAAGTTCATCCAACCCCGTGGCTGGTGTTCGGCGTCGGGGTCGTCGCCGGCGTCGTGAACGGGGCGACCGCCATGGCGGGTTTGGTCCTCGTCCTGGCAATGAGCATGGCGGCGATCTCAGCCGCCGAGACTCGAGCGACGCTCGTTGCCTACTTCTTCGCGTCGGACCTCGTCGTCATCGCTGCGCTCTTCGTGGCCAGCGAACTCAACGACGAGCTGTTCTGGCGCGTGCTATTCGGCATCCCGCTGCTCGTCGCCGGCATCGTCGCCGGCTCACTCACGTTTCGTTCCAGCTCAGAGGCAGCCTTCCGGCGAGTCACCCTCTGGCTGCTGGCAAGCATCGCCATCGTCGGCCTCGGGCGTCTATTCCTCGCCTGACATCCGCGTCGGCCCTCCGCTACGGTTCGGCCATGACGACGTTCCCGATTGCTGATCGCTGGTTCGAGCGTCGGTCGATCTCCGACGACATCACGTTGCTCTGGGAGCCCCATGTGATCGGGTTGATGCGCTGCAACATCTGGCACGTCCGCGGCCGCGATCGCGACCTGATCATCGACACCGGCATGGGAGTCGCAAGCCTCGTCGACGCTGTGACCGACTTGACCGACAGGCCGATCACAGCCGTTGCGACACATGGGCATGGCGATCACATCGGTGGTCACCATGAGTTCGACGACGTCGTCGTGCACCCAACCGAAGCCGTCGACCTCGAAGCTCCGGACCTGCAGTCGCTCACCGTGCTCGAGGCCTGGGGCCAGGCCGCTGTCGACGGCCTCAACGCCGCTGGATACTCGATGGACGCCGAGCACTTCGTCACTGCGCTGCCCGCGGGCATGGCGCTCGACTCGTTCGGTCAGCGAGCGGCGAAGGTCACCCGACTCGTGGACGAGGGTGACGTCATCGATCTCGGTGATCGCCAGTTCGAGGTGCTCCACCTCCCCGGGCACTCCCCCGGGTCGATCGGGCTCTGGGAGTCCGCCACCGCCACCCTGTTTTCCGGGGATGCGATCTACGACGGGCCACTGCTCGACCAACTCGACGGCTCGAACGTCGTCGACTACTGCGCCACGATGAAACGGCTCCTCGACCTGCCCGTCGACATCGTGCACGGCGGGCATGATCCGAGCTTCGGTCGCGATCGACTCCGCGAGATCGCCCGGGACTACCTCACCGCACGCGGATAGACACAGCAGGTCGCTCCAACCGGAAATCGACCTGTACCAGTTCAGTTCGTCTGTTCGGCCAGTTCGAGCCAACGAAGTTCGTGCTCGTCGAGTTCGGATTGCGCGTTTGCGAGGTCCTGACCGACCTGCTGCAGCTCCGAAGAATCCGTGAGACCCGTCAACCGCTCGGTGAGGGAATCGACGCGCTTCTGTGCCTTCACCATCGCCTGTTCGGCCTCGCGCAGTTGCCGACCGAGGGTCGATTGGCTCGGACCCGTCCGAGCCGCCTTCGGCTTGCCCGAACGACTCGACGAATCGGCCTTCGCTGCGGTGGCCTTCTTCGCTGAACCAACTGCTCGGCCATTCCGCCCGGTCGAACGTTCGGCGAGCCAACCGCTGACGCCACCGGGCACGCGATGCATCGTGCCGTCCTCGTCGATGGCCAGCACGTGATCGGCAACGCGATCGAGGAAGGCTCGGTCGTGGCTCGACGTGACCAGGGCGCCAGGCCAGTCGTCGAGGAACGATTCGAGTGAACGCAACGTGTCGAGATCGAGATCGTTCGTGGGCTCATCCAGAATCAGCAAGTTCGGCTTCGTCGCCAGCACCATCACGAGTTGCAGTCGGCGGCGCTCGCCACCCGACAGCATTCGTGTGGGTGCAAACTGGGCGGTCGAGTCGAACCAGAACTTCTCGAGCAGCACCTTGTCCTCGTGGTCGGGCTCGCGATAGGGCCCTGCGACGACCTTGCGCACGATGGCGTCGGGATCAAGCTTGGACGAGTGCTGATCGGCATAGCCCACCACGACGGTCTGCCCCCGAGTGACCTCGCCAGCGACGGGGGTGGCCCGCCCCGCGATGATGTCGAGCAACGTGGTCTTTCCCGACCCGTTCGGACCAACAACAGCAAGCCGAGCGCCGGGCTCAATGAGCAGATCAATGTTCTCGAACACGGTGTGCGCATCGAACCGTTGCGTCACGCCGACGAGTTCGACCACTTGATTGCCGAGGCGAGCCGTTCCAACACCCAACTCGAGGTCGTTGCCACGCACCCCGGCGGGCGCGGGGCCACCTGAGATGATCTCGGCGGCACTGCGCAGTCGCGCCTTGGGCTTCGTCGAGCGCGCTGGTGCACCACGCCGCAGCCAAGCAAGCTCCTTGCGGGCCAAGATCTTGCGGGTCGACTCCTCCGCTGCCTCACGCTCGATCCGCTGGGCGCGAGCATCGAGGTAGGTCGCGTAGGCGCTGGATCCTGCAGCTGCCTGATGGATGTAGGACTGCCCGTTGTCGAGTTCGACGACGCGGCTCGGGCCGACCGCTGTCGTGAGCCGATCAAGTGCATGTCGGTCGTGGGTGACCAGCACCAACGCGGCACTCATCGCGACAAGCCGCGACTCGAGCCACTCGATTGCTTCGAGGTCGAGATGGTTGGTCGGCTCATCGAGGACCACCATGTCGAAGGCGCCCTGCTGGTCGTCGGCCAACACCTTCGCAAGCGCAACCCGCTTGGCCTGGCCGCCCGACAACTGATCGGTGCGACGGTCGAAGAGCGGCAACACGCCCAGCGTGGTTGCAGCAGCCTGCACTTCCCATCCGTCGCCGAGGACGTCGCGAACGAGTCCGCCCGGCAGCACGGGGTCCTGTTCGAGCGACACGATCCGGGCGCCCCGGCCGAACCGGACATCGCCGCTGTCCGGCTTGAGCGCACCGGTCATGATGCGCAGGAGCGTGGTCTTGCCCGACCCGTTGACGCCAACTACAGCGACACGATCGCCCTTCGAAATCGTGACGTCGACATCACTGAAGAGCACCTTGTCGGGCTGGGCCAGCCCGACGCCGGACAGATCGACGCAAATCACCCCGGCGACGCTACGGCCGAAACGGTCACGTCGTGCCTGGCATGACGTGACCGTTCGACGGGACCCTTCGACGGGTTTTGCGGGGGATCAGTCGCCGTTGATCTTGTCCGCGAGACGCGTCTCGATCTCGGCGAGCTTCTCGGCTGCTTCCTCGGCGGTGATCCGCTCGGCCTCGACCGCAGCGTTGATGCGTTCCTCTGCTTGGGTCACCAGTGCATCGATCAGGGCGCTGGGTTCCACACCGTTCGCCGCGGCGACCTCGGCCAGCGTTGATCCGGCGCGGAGTTGTTCGCGCAGTTCGTTGCCGTCGATGCCGAGCAGATCGGTCAACACCTCGGAACGGGCGAACTTGCCCGGCCCACGGCGATCTCCGCGGTCGCCTCGCTCTCCGCGCTCTCCGCGCTCTCCGCGCTCGGGGCGACTCTCGACGAGGTGCGTCGTGACCGAGTCGGCCTGCTCTGCGGTCAGCGTGCCGTCGTCGACCAGGGCTTGCAGCGTCTCACGCAGCCGCTCACCGCGCTCGACCGGTGCCGTGTCTGCATCGCCATCGGTGGCCGGGTCGTCAGCCTGCTGCACGACGGCAACGGGGGCAGCAACGGTGTCATCAGCGGCCGCACTGGACAGGCCCGGCACACCGAGCATCAGGCCGGCGAGCGAGCCGCCGACCAGTCCGGCAGTGAGGCCGACAGCCACACCCTTCTTCGAGGTGCGGGGGTTCGAGGTGGGGGGCCGCGGAGAGATCGTGTTGTTCATGTTTGGGTTCCTTTCGAGAACTCTGTGGGGGACGTCGACCACGATGACGGGCCCCGGTGAGGAGGAAACCGGAACAAGGTAAGAGTCAGGTGTGAACGTGGGACGTCACCGGCAGCGTGAAGCCCACCGATGCGCCGCCACCTGCATGATTTGCAGCGTGCACCGTGCCCCCGTGCCGCTCGACGATCTCTTGAACGATCGCCAATCCCAGACCTGACCCAGGCAGAGTCCGCGAGGATGTCGCGCGGTGGAACCGGTCAAAGACGAGCGCCAGATCCTCGTCGGGAATCCCGGGACCGTTGTCGATCACGTCGAGTGCGCCGCCGTCGACCACGACGCGGATCTCACCATCGGACTGATCGAACTTCGCCGCATTCTCGACGAGGTTGGTGATCGCTCGTTCGATTCCGGCAAGGGGCGCAAAGACAGTCGCAGCCTCAGCGACCTCCACAACAACGGAGCGGCTCCGTCGGCGTCCAACACGTTCCGCAACTCGCTGAGCGACATCGGCAAGCACCAGGTCTTGCGGCGGTTGGTCGGCAAGTTCTCCCGATGCGACCGCGACCAATTCGTTGACGAGTTCGGTGAGTTCGCCGACCTCGCCATCGAGATCCTCCAGGATCCGTTCCTGCATGTCTGCTGCCATGTCGGGGTGCCGACGGAGCACCGCGAGGTTCGTCCGAAGGCTCGTGAGCGGCGTGCGGAGTTCGTGGCCGGCGTCCTGCACCAGACGTTGCTGTTCGCCGCGCGAACGCTGGAGTGCGCCAAGCATCGAGGCGAACGCTGAGCTCAGACGCCCAACCTCGTCGTTCCCGGTCTCGGGGAGTGCAACGTTCAGATCGCCGGACTTCTCGACTTCACTCGCCGCTCGCGTCAGGCGCCGAAGCGGTGCAGCCACCGTGCTGGCAAGCAGCCAGCCCACCACCGCGGCAAGGACGGAAACGATGAACACAAAGAATGTGGTCCGACGCTGGACATCGCGCAGCACTCGGTCGGTTTCCCCCAATGACCGGGCCACTTGGATACCACCTGCGTCGCCACCGACGGTGTGTACGCGGAATCGCTCGCCACCGATCTCAATGGTCGCCTGATCGAACCCGCGATTCGAACCGATCACATTTCGCGCTGCGTCACTGATCGGAACGTCGACATCGAAGGAGCTGTTGACGGTCTCGGCTTGGGCATTCAAGATCCGCACCGAATAGACCCCGAGCAGTCCACGCGCGGGAATGCGCAAGCGGTCGTCGTTCGATCGCACGAGCAACGTCGTCGCTTCGCTGATCGAGTCGTCGACCTCGTTGATGAGGCGGGTGCTGGTCGACCGATAGCTGATCGCCCCGACGACTGACGTGGCCACAAGGACGAGCACGGCCATCGCCACGGCAATCTTCAGCCGCAGCGAATTCACGACGGCGTCCGAACCGTGTACCCGACGCCGCGCACCGTGTGGACGAGGCGGGCCTCACCTTCGGCCTCGGTCTTGCGGCGGAGGTACCCGATGTAGACGGCAAGGTTCTTCGAGTCGGGCCCGAAGTCGAAGTTCCAGATGCGCTCGTAGATCGTCGTGTGATCGAGCACGATTCCCTGGTTCTCGACCAACAGCTTGAGCAGATCGAACTCGGTCTTCGACATCTCGATCTCGCGATCGCCGCGAAAGACGCGCCGCGCTGCTGGATCGAGTCGAAGGTCCCCGACGTCGAGCGTCGCGACCTCATTCTCCTCTCCGTACTCCGCTCGGCGAAGCAGCGCACGCACACGGGCGAGCAGCTCATCGAGGTCGTACGGCTTCGGCAAGTAGTCGTCCGCACCGACGTCGAGCCCAGCGACGCGATCAGACGTCTCAGTACGCGCAGTCAGCATCAAGATCGGCAGACGGTTGCCTTCGGCCCGCACGACGCGACACACCGTGAGCCCATCGACCATCGGCATCGACACGTCGAGCAGCAGCACGGCCGGCTCGGCCTTCGCAACCGCCTCGAGGCACTCCGCACCGTTCGACGTGGCCGTGACGCGATAGCCCTCGAGTTCGAGCGCACGCACGAGCGACTCGCGCACGGCGCGGTCGTCTTCAGCGACCAGGAGATGAGCCGGTGCGCGATCGTTGCCCGAGACAGTCACGGCTCCAGTCTTGCCGCTCGCGTCGCTGGCGCGGGTGAGAGTCAGGTGTGAGTCCCCCTCACCGACCTCCACCGTTTGCTAGCAACTGCAGGTGCAGTTGTTTCCGTCGAGCGCTCAGATCCAGGGCCGCAATCTCCCTCTGGCGATCGCTGCTGTTGCTGGAGGCGGCGCGATCGGGGCAACACTGCGCTGGGCAGTCGGGACGTTCTTCGACGTCGAGCCTGGATCCTGGCCGTGGACGACGCTCATCGTCAACGTCCTCGGCTGCCTCGCGATCGGCGTTGCGGCGAATCGGTTCGAGCCCGGGTCACTGCGCTGGGACGGCATCGTGACCGGCCTGCTCGGCGGCTTCACGACGATGTCGTTGTTCGCCGTCGAACTCAACGACTTCGTCGATCGGGGCCACACTGGAACCGCGGTCGCGTACGGTGCCGCCACCGTTGTGAGCGGTGCAGCTGCCGTGGGGCTCGCCCGCACACTCACCCGCACCAGATCTGATGTCGGGGACTCAGCGTGACGCCGATTGTGTTCGTCCTCGCCGCAGCGCTGGGAGCGGTCGCACGACTCGCAGTGGGACTGTTGGTGTGTTCGTGGCAGGCGCTGCTCGTTGCCAACACCATCGGTGCTGGCGTGCTTGGTTACGTCCTGCGCGCTGACGTCTCCGACAGCGTCGTCACGATCATCGGGGTCGGCTTCTGCGGCGCACTCACCACGTACTCGTCGTTCGCGCTGGAGTCGCGTTCGCTCGGTTGGCGATGGGGCTCGGCCTACGCAGCGCTCACCATCGGGTGCGCGTGCGGCGCAGCGTCGATCGGCACGACGTTCGTGTGACCCAGTCCGGTTTTCAAGCCCCAGGTTGAACGGAGCGGTCAGCGGATTCGTCAGGCGGTTTCGAGGATGCGGACCGGCAGCACGCGTGGGCCACGAATCTGGCCGGCGCTCCACTTCAGGTCACCGGCGAGTTCGAACTTCGGGAAGCGAGCGACGAATTCCTCGATTGCAACGCGGAGTTCGAGCCGGGCGAGGTTCGAGCCGAGGCATCGGTGGATGCCGAGCCCGAACGCTGCATGGCGGTTCGACTCGCGGTCGATGATGAACTCGTCGGCGTTTTCGAACGCGCGAGGATCACGGTTGGCCGCCGGGAACGGCAGGAGGACCCAGTCGTCCTTCTTCATCGGGCACCCGTGGAAGTCGACATCCTTCGCGACGATGCGAGACATCGTGACGGGGGCGTAGGCCCGGAGGAATTCCTCGATTGCGAAGGTCATCACCTCTGGCTCGGTACTGAGGCGTTCGAGATCGGATGGTGTCTGAGCAAGATGCCAGAGCGACGAGCCGATGGCCGACCACGTGGTGTCGATGCCAGCGATGAGCAACAGCACGATCGAGCCGCGAGCGTGCTCGGGCGACAGCTTCTCACCACCCATTTCGACGTTGAGCAGGTAGCTCGTGAGGTCGTCACGCGGGTTGTCGATGTGGTCCTGCACCTGCTTGTCGAGATACTCGTCCAGTTTGAGGAAGTTCTCGCGACGGGTGCCGGGCTCGGCATTGATCGTTTCGAGCGTGTTGTGCACGAACTCGCGGAAGAGCGCTTCGTCCTCCTCGGGAAAGCCGAGCATTCGGCCAATGACGTTGACCGGGATGTGCTGCGCGTACTGCACCGCTGCATCGACGATCGTCTCGCCAGGTGTGATCTCACCCATCTCGTCGAGCAGCCGACGGCACAGCACCTGCACCTCGGCCTCCCACGGCTCAATCTGCTTCGGAGCGAAGGGCGGCAACAGCAGACGGCGCGCCATGTTGTGGAACGGCGGATCGCTGGAGATTGGCGGCACGACACCGATCGGCGCGGGGATGGCTGCGTCGCCCGGCCGAAGGTGAGCGACCACGACACTGCGACTGCTGAAGTTCTCCGTGTCATACGCGACGTCGTGAACCGCCTCATGCGTGATCGGCGCCCACATGCCGCCATAACGGTCGGAATGGGCCACCGGGCAGCCACCATCGCGCAGTTCTTTCCAGATTTCGGGCGCGTTGGGGTTGTAGGCCGGGTCGGCGTGATCGAGATCAGTTGCCCAGTCGGTGACCGGGCCATAGTCATCGGCGTTGTACGGCGTGCGCTCCCACGACAAAGCGTTCTCCGGGGTGTCCGAAACCTCGAGCGGTTCAGTGGGGTCGATCGTGTCAGTCATGTGGCTGGTCAGTCCGAGATCGTGATCGCGTATTCGGGGCAGTTCGACGCGGCGAGACGCGCCTTGGCCTCGAGGTCGCCAGACACGTCGCCGTCGCCGACCAGCACGGCTTGGCCGTAGTCGTCGACATCGAACAATTCGGGTGCCAACGCGTAGCAACGGTTGTGGCCCTGGCACTTTTCAGCATCGAGATGAACACGCATGCCTCGACCATAGAGGCCAGAATCAACCCGTGACCAGCCCCCTGGCATCTTTTTCGAACAGTGTTCCAATGCTGCTGCTTCCGCCGTCGGAGAGAAAAGCAGGCGGTGGCACCCTGAGCAGGTCGAACGCGGGCCGGGATCCATCAGATGGAGCGTTTGGCACACTGTCGCCGCGCCGCACCAATTGGCTGCCCTCCTCGCAGAGACGCGCGGCGGCGATGAAAGACTCTTGGGCATCACCGGAGAGCATCTTGCTCGTGCCCAGGCGATGAATTCAGCGCTGCTCGGGGCACCCACGATGCCGGCATGGCAGCGATACACCGGTGTGGTGTGGGAACACCTCGACCCGGCCACCTCGCGAAGGCGGCAAAAGGCGAGCTTGCCCGGGCACTGCTGGTCGACGGCCTCCAAGCGCTCGACACCTGGCACCACGACCAGTTCGAGCTGATCGTCACGCCACTCTGAGTCCCACCCGCGGGAGTCGGAACGCCCAGCAGAGGGTTCAGACCAGGCGAGCCGCCTCGTCGATGTCGCTCCGGGTGAGCGTCAGCAACTCGTTGCGACCGAGGTCAACCACGCCGGCCCCATCGAGGCGGAGTGCTTGGCGATTGACCGCCTGCTCGAACAGGTTTCGCGCGAAGCGCGCATTGCCGAACCCGCTCTGATGACGGGCTGCACGAAAGATGTCGAGCAACACATCGTGTGCTCCGGGCGCAATGACGTACTCGGCGTCGGCAGCCGTCTTCTCGATGATCGCCACGAGCTCGGTGTCGGTGTAGTCGTCGAACGCGATCTCGCGAGAGAAGCGCGAACGTAGTCCCGGATTCGAGGCAAGAAACTGACCCATGAGCTGTGGGTATCCGGCCACAATGACGACGAGGCGACCGCGATGATCTTCCATCCGTTTGATCAACGTCTCGATTGCCTCCGAGCCGAAATCGAGGCTCTTCGGTCCCGGTGGCGACAGCGCGTATGCCTCGTCGATGAACAACACTCCATCGAGTGCACGCTTGATGGCGCGATTGGTCTTAAAGGCCGTGTGTCCGACGTACTGACCAACGAGTTGAGCCCGATCGACCTCGACGAGATGACCCTTCTCGAGGTAGCCGAGTGCGCCGTATATCTCGGCAACGAGGCGCGCGACCGTGGTCTTGCCCGTGCCGGGATTGCCGTAGAACACGAGGTGCTGGCTCGCCGCAACTTCGGCGAGACCGTGCTTACGACGCTGCTGCTGGATGCTGAGCGAGGCGATCAGCGTTGACACCTGCTCCTTGACCGAATCGAGGCCGACGAGCGCGTCGAGTTCCGCTCGTACCTCCTCGACACTTCGGCGCGCCTTCTGCCGGCCCGGTCCCAGATCGACTCCACGCTCACCGAGTCGTCGCTCGGATTCGCTGATCAGTCGACCGACACCGTCGCCGGCCTGCTTGATGCGACGCGTCAGTCCGCGCGGTCCCCGTGCCATTGGCCAGACCGTACCGATCGGAAGGCGCGACGCATCGCTTCGTCCGTCACTCGTCGAGCCCGGACGTCAGGCGCGGCGTCGGGCCGTGAAGTCTGCGGCCAGCAACTCCATGAGGAGGCCGTCAGCCCAGGTGCCGTCTGATCGTTGCTCGTAGCTGCGCATTGTCCCAACGGTGCGAAACCCGAGACCGGAGTAGCACGCAATCGCCGCCTTGTTGGCCGTTGCGGGGTCGATCGTGATGCGATGGTGGCCCAACTCGTCGAACAGGTGGCGCATCACTGTGGCGATCGCATCGGTGGCGTGCCCTCGGCGATGAGCAGTTGGATCCAGATAGACGTCAATCGACGCATGGCGGTATTCGGGGTCGTCCTCCTCCGAGAACTGGATCAGGCCGATGATGGCGTCGTCGACCGTGATCGTCAGCCGACAGGTCTCGTCGTCAGCCAGGTTGCGATCGAATTCAGCGACGAGGTCGCCAACGCGCCACCACCGACTGACTTCGGGTGTCGACCTGATCTCGATGAGGCGAGTCCGGTCGCTCACCACCGTCGTCCGCATCCGGACACGGTCGCCAACGAGTTCGAGCGCTGCCAGCATCACTCCATCCTCACGCGATCACGCCGTCGCTTGAGAACTTGAGCGTGCCGACCGGAGCGACACCAGAAAGAAGCCAACGATGCACGGCAACGTCAGGATTGCGGTCGCTGCGCCCACAGAGAGCCGCGACTCGGCCAACACCCCGACCGCCACCGGGATCAGCAACGCCGTGACGCCAGATCCAGCTCGCAACCAGGTGAGCGCCACGCCGCGCCGGCCCGGGAACTTGGCGGCGTCGTCGTACAGCTTCGGGAAGAAGGTCGAGACCCCAAGGCCGACGATCACGTAGCCGAGGAGCACCAACCACCGATTCGGTGCGAACGCTTCGACGGCAAGACCGAGACCCGACACGACGATGGCACCGCGCAGCAGTCGATCACTGCCCACGCGGATCAGCACCCAGTCTCCACCGAGCCGGCCGACAGTCATTCCGATCGTGAACGCAACAAATCCGAGGCCAGCGAAGCCAGCCGACGCGTCGAAGTCCTCGCTCAACCGGAACGCTGCCCAATCGCTGGAGACGAGCTCGACGGTGAGGGCGAACCCGCCGGACGCTGCGAGCAGGATCAGCGTGATCCACCGCTGGCGTGTTCTCCGGCCTGGGCGCGGCCCATCGTGGAGTTCGGTGTTCGTTCCTTCGTCGGCCTTCAACAGCCCCGTCCCGACGAACACAAGCGCACCGACCAACACTGCGCCCACGACGATCAGGTGCACCCGCAACGAGACTCCTGATGCCGCGGCCTGGGCAGCGGCGAGCCCGCCGGCCACCGTGCCCAGGCTCCACAGCCCGTGCAGACGATTCATCACGGGCGCATGCCGACGGGAACTCAACCAGGACCCCTGCAGATTCATTGCGATGTCGACGACGCCGTCGGCGGTCAACATCACTGCCGAACCCAACAAGAGCATCCACCAAACTTCGGCGAACCCGACGATCTGCAGACCGCACAGCAACACCAACACGAACGCGATCAGGGATTTGCGCGTGCCGATGGCGTCGATGATGCGGGGCGACCACATGCTTGCCAGCAGGCCGATCGCGGCGCCCGCCGTGAGGACAGCGCCCAACTGATCGAGGCTCAGGCCGAGCCGGTCGCGAATCTCCGGGAGCCGTGGGACAAAGGAGGCAAACACCGCGCCGTTCACGAAGAACTGCACGGCGACCGCCTGCAGTGCCCGGCGATCAGCCGCGGTGAATTCGTGATCGCTCGATGTCACGGCGGCAAGCTACTCCGGTCCCATCTTGGCCCGCAGAAATCGAGACCGTCAGTCTGGGACAGTCAGAGGGCGAGGATGCGTTCGAGCGCGTCCTCGCGCGACGCATCGATCACCGCGGCGATTGGACCGTCATCGCCGGAAACAGCGGCGAGTGGGCCACCGCGAATCGTGCCGACGGTCAGCACGACGACGTCGACGTCGGGCGCCACTTCGCGACAGATGGCGGCCTTCGCAATCGACTTCCAGACGTTCTCGACCCGGCTGAGTCCCGGGCGTGCCGGTGTATTGACGCCGCCGAGTTCGAAGACCCGAGTCACGCCATCAGGACCAACACCGCGGAAGTTCACCGTGACACCGGGCGACACGCGCGCAGCCTCGTCGACGTCGGTATATCCCGCCTCGTCGAGCAGTGTCCGCGCCATGTCCTTCAGCGTGCGGCGGTCAGGAAGTTCCCGCGGGGCCATGGACTTCACCCGCTCCTTGGCCTGCTTGACGTACCCCGGATCGGTGTCGTAC
>CAXMZV010000017.1:0-18316 GCA_964199985.1 Candidatus Ilumatobacter isfjordensis
CACCTGGATCGACGATGTCGACCCGACAGCTGCACTGGCGCCGATGCCTGACCCTGTCCCCGTCGCAACGAACTACACGCTCGGGAGCACCAGTCCCATTGAGATGTACCTCGGTGCGGTGACCGCGGCACGAGACGCTGTGCGCGCGGGCAGCCTGACCAAAGCGGTCATCGCTCGGCCCATCACGGTCACGGCTGATGTCCCGATGGACGTCCACGCCGTTCTCCGGCGATTGAAGGCGTCATTTGGGTCGAGCTACCGCTACTCGATCGACGGGTTCGTTGGCGCCTCACCCGAGCTGCTGGTCGAGGTCGCCGGTGCCACCGTCCGGTCGCATCCGCTCGCGGGCACGACACGTCGGACCGGTGACGTCGACAACGACCGAGCTCTCGCGGCCGAGCTGCAGGCCAGCGCCAAGAACCAGATCGAGCACCGCATCGTGATCGACGTCGTGCACGACACGCTGCTCCCCTGGGCCAGCTATCTCGACTGGGAACCCGAGCCCTCGATCGTCAGCGTCGCCAACGTGCAGCACCTGGGAACTCGGATGGAAGGCATGCTCAGCCAGCCCGGACCGTCGGTGATCGAGCTGGTTCGGGCACTCTCGCCGACGCCGGCGCTCGGCGGGCATCCTCGCAGGGAGGCCCTCGACCTGATCACCGCGGTCGAGGGGTTCGAGCGAGGACGCTACGGAGGCGCTGTCGGCTGGGTCGACGCACGCGGCAACGGTACGTGGGCGGTCGCGATCCGGTGTGCCGAGTTCAGCGCCGATTGGATGAGTGCACGCCTCGTCGCCGGCGGCGGCATCGTTGCCGACAGCGAACCTCTCGCCGAACTCGCTGAGACCCAGGCCAAGTTCCAGGCCATGCTCAGCGCCATCGTCCGCCCCTGACATCACCCGGCATCGTTCACTGGCCGCGGGAGTCGGGGTCGACGCCGGCAATCGTCAGCAGGTCGGCCATGGTGAAGTCGTCGCCGGTTCCACCGTTGCGCTGCGGCAACGTGGGGCTCCAGGTTCCGCCGTTTGCTGCCGTGGCGTTGAGGTAGCTGTCCGGGTCGTGCTCGATCAACGCCATGAACACCTCGCCAACGATCCGTCCACCGCATGGCCCGAGATGGAGGCCGTCGGCCACCACGTCGGCCTCTCGCAGCAAGTAGTAGAAGAGCGGCGTCGACTGATCGAGATTCGCACCGAGCTGGCCCACGTCACTGAGATCGGCAGCGCTGAGGAGGTCCACCCCCATCTCGGCGGCGACGCGCTGGCCGGAGGGAATCTCCCAGGTGATGTGGCGCAGCAGGTTGCGGGTGGCGAGCGACGTCGGTCCGACGTCTTCACCACGAGCGGTCGGGATGCTGAACATCGGCAGCTGGAACAGTGGCGTCGACATCACCGGGTCGATCCGCTTGTTCGGCTTCACTTCGCCATCACCGAAGTCGAAGAACGTCTGCCACCCAACGAATCGGCGGGCGGCTCGTGACCGTCCGGTCAGGTCGTCGGGGTCGTCATCGCCGAACGTGTCGGGGTCGAACACGAAGGCGAAGAACGGTTCACCGTTGTCACCGGCGAGGTTGGCGCGGTAGGACGGCCTGATCATGGAGTGGCCAAATCGGTACGCCGCTGTTTGGAACTCGAGCGGGATCCGCGCCACGTTCGGCGTGAACACCTGTCGGCCGCTGGTGACGATGCTGTCCACCATGTCCTGACCAACGAACTGCGGCAGGATTTCGTGGACGATGATCCACTGGTAGTGCCGTCGGACGATCTGTTGTGCTTCAGCGAGGTTGGCCGCAGTCGGCGTCCGGCCGGAGATGTCGGTGAGCACGGCATTGTGGAACATGATGAAGGCGCACTGGAGCCCAGCCAGCATCAGGTTCTCGTCGTTGCGATCGTCTCCAAGAATCGCTGTCCCGTCGTCGTCACGGGGGAGGTCCTCGAACTGTCCGCCGGACTCGATACGGAGCCGGAACCCGTCGTACATCTCGGGTGATTCGTCGGGGCCGCCGCCGTACACACTGTCGAGATCGAACCGGGCGCTGCGCAAATTGGTGCTGCGGCGTGCAGGCGTCACTCGGCCGAGTCGCGACCCGGCGTCGCGTGTGATGTCGTGATCGAGGAACTGCCCCATGAACGTCACACCCGCGGTGTTGGCAGGGTTATCCCGATTGTTCGGGCTCAGGTCAGGTTCGGTGATCAGTCGGATGGGCCCGACCTCAAGAGGATCGTTGGCGTCCATCATCCCGCCCGGTCGGCCCATCTCGGTCAGGGCTTCACGCAGCTCGCGACTCGGGTCGGCGAAGGACGGCAGGTCGAACATCCGGCCGAATCGATCGGGCCCGTCGAGCGATGCCCCAACCCCTCCGGTGCCGCCGCCGTCACGAATGCGGTTGCGGCCGCCTCGTCCTTCGGATCCTTCACGGTCGGGGCGCCGTCCGCGCCGCCCACCGTCATCAGCAGTTTGGGCTGCGGCAATCGACGGTGCGGCGACGGCCGCGCCGACACCCGCTCCGATCAGGCCGAGAAACGCCCGCCGCGACGGCGGCGATTTCGTTGCGGGCTCATCGAAGTTGGCGTCGGTCGCCGCGACAGCTCGTGAAGGGGTGAGGGGGGTCTGGTGCTCTGACATGGCTCCACCGTGACGACCGCTGATCAAGGCGCGATGTCGTGGTGGCAAAGAAACGACAAAGATCAGCCGAGTGCTGCGGCGACAGCATCGTGCAGTACTGCGTGGACCTCGACGTTGCGGCTGCGCGTCGACGCGATGCGTGCGACCCACGGACCCGGCTGGTCGAGCTGTCCGGCAAGTTGCTCGGCCGTGCTGACATCGATGCCTGCGAGCCCATGCGCTGCCGCGAGCGCAAGGACGTCCGTTCCGTGCGGAGTTCCGAACAGCTGCTCGAAGCGCTCCGACGTGAGTTCTGCCGCCTGCGGCAGGAACGAGAAGATTCCACCGCCGTCATTGTCGACGACGACGACCCGGAGGTCGGTGTTGCGGACCGCAAGACCGGCCAGCGCATTGCTGTCATGCACGAACGCGAGATCGCCGATGAGCACGGCTGTGCTCCCCCGACTCAACGCCAAACCCAAGGCAGTCGAGGTGACGCCGTCGATGCCGTTGGCGCCACGATTGGCATGGGCTCGTGCGTTCGTTCCGCCGAACCATTCGTAGTCGCGAATCGGCATCGACGAACTGACGACCAGTTCGACAGTGTGAGGAAGGTGATCGGCCACCACTCGGGCAACTCCGGGTTCGGTCAGCTCGCCCGTCTGGTCGAGCTTGTTCAGCGTCGCGAGGATCGCATCGTCGGCGGCGCGCTGCGCTGACTCCCAACTCGCCGTCCACGTCGGATCGTGTCGTACCTCGTGGCATTGGTCGATCACGTCGGCAATCGAGCACCGTGCGGCGACGTTGTGGCCGGGGTCGATCACTCCGGGTCCGCCGACCTGGACCAGGATCGCTCCGTTCGCAACCGCTCGGTCGGTCCATTGGGCCAGCGTCTTGGACGTCGACGGACGACCGATTCGAACGACTGCGTCGGGCAGATGCCCGTGGGCGAAGGGCGCGTGCCTGAGCATCGACTCGGTTGCCGTGACCACGCCCTCGAGGCGACGCAGGCCTGAGATCGGGTCGGCGATCAGTGGCCAGCCTGTGGCGGCTCTGAGCGATCGGACATCGTCCTCGGATACCTCACTCCGTCCGCCCACAAGAATCACGCCGCGAGCGGATGCCAATGCTTGCGGAACCGGCGATGTCTGCGGTTCGACGCTGTGCTCCACCCGTGCGATCGTCGGCGGCAACTCGTGCGGCGTCCCCAGCAGTGGTTCACGGAAGCCCAGGTTGAGTTGAACCGGGCCATGTGCACTGTGGGCCACCGTCTGCTGAACGAGCGGGCGCCAGCCGTTCGCTGCCTCGGCCGTGGCCACTTCGGCATCGTGGAACCATCGGACGTGGTCCCCGTACAACTCGATCTGATCGATGGTCTGCGGGGCGCCGACACCGCGCAGTTCGGGCGGGCGGTCAGCGGTCAGTACCACCATCGAAATGTCTGAGAGGCCAGCTTCGACGACGGCGGGCAGGAAGTTCGCTGCGGCGGTTCCACTGGTGCAGAGCAGCAGTGCAGGTGTGCCACTGAGCCCGAGGCCCAGCGCGACGAATCCGGCGACGCGTTCGTCATGGACGATGTGGATGTCGATGTCAGCGCGGTCGGCCAGGGCGACGGCCATCGGCGTGGACCGTGAGCCCGGCGCGATGACCGCATGACCCACTCCCAAGCGGATCCACTCGTCGACGAGGGTGGCGCAGAATGTGGCCTGCACGTCGCAGGGTTGTGGATCACCGGAGCTGCTGCCGACCATTGTGCAGTGACGTTAGGGGCGTAACGTGGGCTTCGTGGAAACGAGCACTCGAACCGTCACCCGACCGTCCATCTCCATCGACATCTTCTCTGACGTGGTGTGTCCGTGGTGCTACATCGGCAAGCGCCGCTTCGAGACCGGTCTTGCTCAAATCGACGACGACCTGGGCGTTGATTTCGACGTCACCTACCACGCCTACCAGCTCGATCCCACGGCCTCACCCGGCGTCGCAACGCCCGTACGCGAGGCCTACGCCAAGAAGTTCGGTGGTGAGGAGCGCGCCGATGAGATCCTCAGCCACGTCACGAGCACGGCGGCCGAGGATGGCATCACCTTCCACATGGACCGGGCACTTCGCGCCAACACCCTGCTCGCCCACCGGATGATCTGGCTTGCCGGTCAGCCTGGCTCGCCCGTCGCTCAGGCTGCCATGAAGGAACGGCTGATGCAGGCGTACTTCACCGACGGCGAGCACCTTGGCACCCCCGAGGTACTCGCAGCTTGTGCCGCGGAGCTCGGCTTCGACCGCGACGAGGTCGACGAGTTCCTGTCCTCTGACCGGGGGGTCGCCGAAGTGCAGGCGGAGATCGACGATGCGCAGCAAAACGGGATCACGGCTGTGCCCACGTACGTATTCAACCGGGAGTGGGCCGTGCCCGGCGCACAAGACGCCGACACGTTCGAAAAGGTGCTGCGGAAGATGGCCGCCAACGCGCTGGCACCCGACACCGCGTGACCATCACGCTGGCGCACGGTTTCACGCAGACCAGTCGATCCTGGGACCACCTCATCGAACTCCTTGCTCAGCGTGGGCTCGACGCGGCCGACAGCACCGCAGGTGACCTTCCCGGACACGGCGATTCGGCGGCGGTTCAAGCGGATCTGTGGGGCTCGGCCGAACGGCTCGTTGCGGATGGTGGCACGGGCACGTACGTCGGCTATTCGATGGGCGGGCGGGTCGCCCTCCACGCTGCACTCACGCATCGCGACGCCGTCGATCAACTCGTGCTGATCGGTGCGACGCCGGGCATCATCGATGGCACAGAGCGTGAGGCCCGTCGGTCCGCCGACGATGCGCTGGCCGATCACATCGAAGAGGTGGGTGTCGCTGCCTTCATCGACGAGTGGTTGGCCAACCCGCTCTTCGCCGGGCTGACCGATCAGACGGCGCAGCGAGCGGACCGGCTTCGCAACACTGCACCCGGCTTGTCGTCGAGTCTGCGGCTCACGGGCACGGGCACACAGGAACCGCTCTGGAATCGGCTCGCCGACATCGAGTGCCCGGTGCTGCTCATCGTCGGCGCCGCAGACAGCAAGTTCCGAGCGATCGCCGACAGGATGGCTGAACTGCTGCCCCACGCAACGGTTGCGGCAATCGACGGCGCCGGCCACAGCGCTCATCTCGAACAGCCCGAGGCCACCGCCGACGCGCTGGTCGACTGGCTCAACAGTTGAGCGCGTCAGCCGCCGAGGGCGAGACCGACGGTTGCAGCGAGGCCGACGGCGAGCTGCAGCTTGCCGGTTCCTCCGAGCACGGGGATCAGCGCACCACCTGAGGCGCCACCGAGCACCGTGCGAACGGGTGCCACTGCGAGGGGAACGGCAAGCAGGCCCAGCAGGGCGAGTGGCCGCCATGCAGCGCACGCTGCGACCAAGACGAAGGCGGCAACGATCAGCACCACGTAGAGCCATCGGGTCCAGGCATCGCCGAGCCGTACGGCGAGCGTGCGCTTGCCGACCTCTCGGTCGGTGGGGATGTCACGCAGATTGTTGATCACGAGCAGGGCGCAGGCGAGTGAGCCGGCAGCAGAGCCGATCACGATCGACAGGCCAGTGATCTTCCCGACGGCTGCATAGGTCGATCCAACGGTGGCGACGAGACCGAAGAAGACGAAGACGAAGACCTCACCCAGTCCGAGGTACCCGTAGGGCTTCGGGCCCCCGGTGTAGAACCAGCCGGCAGCGATGGCTGCCGCACCGACGGCGAGGAGCACCAGGGATGTGTTGAGGGCAATGGCCAGACCCGCTATGGCGGCGACGCCGAAGGAGGCGAACGCCGCCCGCTTGACCGCAGCCGCTGGGGCAAGGCCGCTGGCGACCAACCGAGTGGGGCCCACACGCACGTCGTCGGTGCCACGAACCCCGTCGGAGTAGTCGTTGGCATAGTTCACGCCGACCTGCAGGGCGACACTGACGATCAGACACGCCACGACGCGCCACCAGGTGATGGTGCCGACGCCGACAGCGGCGGCGACGCCGAGCGCCACGGGAACAACGGCGGCGGGCAGCGTGCGAGGCCGTGCCCCAATGATCCAGGTGTTCATGTCCTCGCCATCCTAAGAACTTTGCGAGACTGTCGCGATGAGCGAACTGTGGAAGCTGTCGGCGCTTGATCTGGCGGAGACGATCCGAACTGGCGAGGCCTCGAGCCGCGAGGTTCTGCAAGCGCACTTCGACCGCGTCGATGCAGTCAATGGGCATCTGAATGCGGTGGTCCGGCGGCTCGACGCCGAGGCATTCGCTGCCGCTGATGCTGCGGATGCCGCAGTGGCGGCCGGCGACGAGTTGGGCCCGCTGCACGGAGTGCCGTGTTCGATCAAAGAGAACATCGACGTCGCTGGGACACCAACGACGCAGGGTGTTGTCGCGTTCGCCGAGGCGATCGCAGACATCGATGCGCCGACCACCGCCCGGATGCGTGCTGCAGGCGCCATCCCATTCGTCCGCACGAACCTGCCTGACTTCGGTCTACGCGTGCACACCGACTCCCAACTCCACGGCCTCACACGGAACCCATGGAATCCGAACGTCACCGCTGGCGGCTCGAGCGGCGGGGAGGCATCGGCCATTGCGTCGGGAATGAGCCCGATCGGCCTGGGCAACGACATCGGTGGTTCACTCCGCAACCCTGCACACTGCTGCGGCATCGCCTCGCTCAAGCCCACGGTTGGCGTCATCCCGGTGGCCACTGTGGTCCCTCCGGAGGACACGATGGTCTCGGCGCAGATGATGGCCGTGGAGGGACCGATGGCCCGCACTGTCGCCGACGTCCGCACCGGGCTCGATGTGCTCGCTGGGCCCGACATCCGCGACCCAAGTTCACTCCCGGTCAACCTCACTGACAGCGCACCTGGCGAGCGGCTCACGGTTGCGGTGCTGGCTGATCCGCCTGGCGGCGCAACCAATCCGGGAATCGCTGCGGCAATCAGGTCGGTTGGCGACCAGCTCTCAGACGCCGGCCACAACGTTGTCGAAGTGGTACCACCGGCCTACGAAGAGGTCATCGATCTGTGGGGACGTCTGCTCATCGCTGATGTGCGTGCCCAGATCGACCTGTTGTCGATGGTGATGGGCAAGGATGCACAGCAGGTGCTCGCCAAATTCGACACCAACCTGCCGAACACCGACTTCCCACTCATGCTGACGTTGCACGCCGAACGATTTGCGGCGATGCGCACCTGGTCGGAGTTCTTCGCCGAGCATCCGGTTTTGATCGGACCGACCTGGGCGCAGCCTGCGTTCGCCCACGGGGCCGACCTCGACCCCGACAACCTCGAGATGATCACTGACACCATTCGGCCGGTCGTCGTCGCGAACCTCCTCGGCACCCCCGCTGCCATCACTCCCGGCGGCGTTGTCGACGGGCTCCCGGTCGGTGTGCAGGTGATGGGTGACCGATTCACCGATCTCCGCTGTCTCACCGTCGCCGCCGAGATCGAGTCGCTCGTCGGCACGATCACGCCCATCGATCCCATCACTGCGTGACAGCGACCCTCGTTGCGATCGACCTGCCAGGAGGCCCTGGCTTCGTCGAGGAGCTGCAGCGGATCTGGCAAGACGGCAATGCTGCGTTCCCCGTCGACCAACGGCTGCCAGCGGCTGCCAAGACCGAGGTGTGTCGAGCGATGCGCGTCGGCGAAGCGGTCGAGCCGGGTGATGCGCTCGTGGTTGCCACCAGCGGATCGACCGGAACACCCAAAGGCGTCGTGCTCACCCACGACGCTGTTGCCGCGTCGGCAGCCGCGACGAGTGAGCGCATCGGTGTGGACGCCGACGACCACTGGCTGGCCTGTCTGCCGCTGTCGCACGTCGGCGGGCTGTCGGTGGTCACGCGTGCGCTGCACAGCAACGCCGCGCTCACCGTGCTCCCCGCGTTCGACGCGGAGGCGGTCAACGCGTCGCCGGCGACGCTCGTGTCGCTCGTCAGCACCGCGCTGGCTCGGATTGACCCGACGGGCTATCGGGCGATCGTGCTGGGCGGCTCACGGCCACCTGCAGATCGTCCACCGAACTCCATCACCACGTATGGGCTGACCGAGACCGGCTCGGGCGTGGTGTACGACGGTGTCCCGATCGTTGATGTTGATGTCGACATCACCATCGAGGGCGAGATCCGGCTGCGCGGGCCGATGCTGCTTCGTGGGTACCGCGACGGCACATCTCCGCTCGACGAGTCCGGATGGCTCCCCACGGGCGACCTTGGCTCATGGGACGACGACGGTCGACTCGAGGTTGCCGGACGACGTTCTGATCTGATCATCAGTGGCGGGGAGAACATTTGGCCCGAAGGAGTTGAGGCGGCGTTGTTGACGCACCCCGACGTGGCCGACGTGCTCGTCACGGGCGTCGACGACGACGAGTGGGGCCAGATCGTCGGAGCGGTGGTCGTGGCGGTCGCAGGGACTCAGCCGACGCTCGATGCGCTCCGCGAGCATGTCAAGGAGACCCAGCCCGCCTTCATGGCGCCCAAGCAGCTCACACTGGTCGAGGCGCTGCCGCGTACGTCGATCGGCAAGCTGCGGCGAGGTCAGTCTCCCGATCCGGCGACGCCGGCTCCCCCGTCGATCACGTAGGTCTCGCCGGTGATCCAGCTGGCCTTGTCGCTCGCGAGGAAGACCGCCAGGTTGGCGATGTCCTGCGGATCACCGAGCCGTTCGAGCGGCAGTCTGGCCGCCAGGCTCTCGCCGAAGTTGTCGACGAGGTAGGCAGCAAAGTCGGTCTGCACGAGGCCCGGTGCGATGCCGACGACGCGGTTCGGTCCGATCTCGCCGGCGAGCTGACGGGTCAGGTGGATGATCGCGGCTTTGGTCAGGTTGTAGACGCCGAGCCCGCCTTCGGCGCGTAGGCCGCCGACTGACGCGATGTTGATGATGACGCCGGGCTTGTCCTTCAGGGCGTGTTCGTACGCGGCCTGCGTCCAGAAGATGGGGGCGTCGAGGTTGACTTGGAAGGTCTTGTCGTATCGGGGCTTGTCGACGCCCATCGTGGGCCCGTAGTACGGGTTGGTCGCCGCGTTGTTGACGAGAATGTCCAGGCCACCGAAACGCTCGATGGTGGCCTGCACCGCCCGCTGCCCTGCGTCATCGTCGCCCGCGTTCGCTGCGAACACGTCGACCTCGCCAGTCATCTCAGCTGCGGCAGCCTCAAGGGCGTCCTGCTTACGACTGTTCAACATCACCTTTGCGCCGGCCGCTGCCATCGAGGCAGCGATCGCCTTGCCGATGCCACGCGAGGCTCCGGTGACCAGTGCAACTTTTCCATCCAGGGAGATCTCCATGGACGGCGAAGTTAGTCCGCGGTGCCGCCCAGATCATCACCGCCCTGATCATCACCGCCCTGATCATCGCGGTGGTCTTGCCGGAAGCCCGCTGGAGCCGGCCCTCCCCAGTGATGTTCGGTGAGCAGCGCCAGTTCGCGCTCCTGCATCAGCGCTCGTTCCTCGGTCTTCGCGTGATCGTGACCGATGATGTGCAAGACACCGTGCACAACGAGCAACGCGATCTCGTCGTCGAACGTGCCCGCATGCTCGTCGTATTGGCTGGCTGCGACCGCTGGCGAGATGACAATGTCACCGAGGAGCACGGGGACATCGCTGTCAGGCATGGGTTCGTCGTCGAGCGGGAACGACAGCACATCGGTCGGTCCCGTCTTGTCCATGTACTCGGCATTCAACGCCGCAATCTCGTCACGATCGATGAAGGTCAGCGTCAACTCACCCGTGGCCTGCTCGGTGCGCAGCGAGGCCTCGGTCAGACGTTCCCAGCGATCGACATCGATGATTGAGGATGGTGAGTCGTCTTCGGACCGGGCGTCCTCGACAACGACGACCGGCTCAGGCATCGGACGTGTCAGAGCGTTGCTGTTCGCGCTCGACGTCGCGACGTTCATACGCCGCGACGATGTCAGCGACGATCTTGTGCCGAACAATATCTGCTCCGCCGAGCCTGACGAACGCCAGGTTGTCGATACCGGTGAGCGTGCGCTCGAGGGTGGCCAAGCCACTCTTGCCGTTCGGTACGTCGACCTGTGTCGTGTCGCCGGTGACGACCACGCGTGATCCGAATCCGATGCGGGTCAGGAACATCTTCATCTGTTCCGGAGAGGTGTTCTGCGCTTCGTCAAGAATGATGAAACTGTTGTTCAAGGTCCGGCCGCGCATGAAGGCGAGAGGTGCCACTTCGACCACTTGCTTCTCGAGCAGGCGTTGCACCCCCTCGACGTCGATCATGTCGTAGAGCGCGTCGTAGAGCGGCCGGAGGTATGGGTCGATCTTCGCCATCAGGTCGCCGGGCAAGAAGCCGAGTCGTTCGCCGGCTTCGACCGCGGGCCGGGTGAGAATGATCCGTTCAACTTGCTTCGCCTGGAGCGCTCGCACCGCCATCGCCACAGCAAGCCATGACTTGCCCGTGCCAGCTGGACCGAGGCCGAACGTGATGACGTTGTTCGAGATCGCATCGACGTAGCGCTTCTGGCCAGCGGTCTTCGGCTTGACCTGGCGACCCTTGGCGCCGCGCAAGACCTGGTGGGTGAGGACCTCGCTTGGCCGTTCGTTGGCTTCGATCATGGTGAAGACCCGGTCGAGCGTGTTGTCGTCGAGCTGTTGCCCGTTCTGGATCAGCGTGACGAGCTCTTCGAAGAGCCGGGCCACTGAGGTGACCTGCGCCGTGTTGTCGCCAGCGACGCGCACCTCGTTGCCGCGGACGCGGATGCGAACGGAGGGGAACTGCTGCTCGACGCGGCGCAGGAATTGGTCGCGCGGTCCCACAAGCGCCGTCATGACGTGTTCGCCGGGAACGACCACAGTGGTCGTCGAGCTGTTGTCGGTGGGTGTGCTGGGCGAGGAAGGTTGGGTCATGCGGAGGCGTGCTCGGCGTCGACCGGCGCCCCATCCGTGATGTCGGTGGCGACGCCCGCATCGATCGTTGCGAAGTCCAGAGCGTAGTAGCGAGACCCGCCATGCGCCTGCAGAGATACTGGGCCCACCATCTGAGCGAGCCGATAGAAGAGTTCTGCGCCTCCACCATCTTGATTCGGCTGATTCGACTCCGGCAGATCGAAGACGAGCAACGCCTGCTCGCTCGACTCGACCGCAAGGGCGCCGCGGGCGAGTTCGAAGGTCGCTTGACCACCTTGGTGGTCGGGATGCGTGACCACCCACATGATGTAGTGCACGAGTCCCGCCGCCATGCGTTCGGGGGCGGATCGGTCGAAGTAGGCCCTGCTCAGGTACCGCGTCGATGCAATGTCGGTCGCGATGAGCGCCATCGAGACCGGTCGATTGTCCTCTCGGACCACCCAGACTCGATTCGACGGATCGGCGAGAGTTTCCTCGAACTCAGAGCGAAAGAGCGTTTCACGTGTGATGTCGACCGCCGACAGGCGCTCGTAGCTGGCCTCATACAGCTCCCACAGCTCATCGACGACGTTGCGGTCCGTCACGTTGTTGTGCTGTGTGATGTACATCCGACTCCCCTGCTCACGACTCACTTCGACGCAGCCAACGTTCGCCGGTGACGCTCCGTGAGGGAATCACGTTCTTGAACGAATCCCTACGGAAATCATACTTCTTGACCGATACAAGAGTCTGACGGTCGCGCACATCGATGTGCGCTACAAGCGAGCGTTGCGGTGAGAGGAGGGCGATTCACGTTGACGAAATATGTCTGGATGTCGCGGACCTACATCGCACTCGGTGCGCTCTCGATCCCCGCCTTCCTGCTCGGCGGCGAATCAGCCAAGTTCGCCATCACCGCGCTCATCATCATGTCAATGCTGCCTGCCACGTGGATCGCGTGGCGCCAGCACGGACTTCCGACCCCGTTCATTGGCGCGTTGGCCCTCGTTGGCACGATCTACGTCACCTCGACCGTGATCGGTGGCTCGCTGAGCGCAGACGTTGCGTTGTTGATCACCACCCCACTCGATCTCGTTGCGAATGTCCTGATCATCGGTCTCTTTGCCTACGTGGTCAGCAAGCGACGTGGACGATTCACCTCGGGCGACTTGCTCGACGGAGTGATCATCGGCCTCGGCGCGTGGCTCGTTGCCTGGATCGCCTTCGTCCAGCCGTACATCTCGCTCGAGGAGCAACTGCCGCTCGGCTTGATTCCGAACGCGCTGTACCTCCCGATGGCAGCGCCACTGCTGGCGCTTGCAGCAGCTGTTGCATTCTCCAGTTCCTTCCGTCGGCCCGCACCACTGCTCCTCGTGGCTGGCACCGTCATGAACGTGTTCGGCGATGCCATCTATGCATTGTTCGAAGTCGGTCATGCCGGCCCTGACGCGCAGACCCTCGCCAATGCGCTCTACCTCCCCGCCTTTGCG
This sequence comes from Candidatus Ilumatobacter isfjordensis, assembly GCA_964199985.1. Classification (GTDB taxonomy): domain Bacteria; phylum Actinomycetota; class Acidimicrobiia; order Acidimicrobiales; family Ilumatobacteraceae; genus Ilumatobacter_A; species Ilumatobacter_A isfjordensis. Next base: position 12,959 of record CAXMZV010000017.1, read on the forward strand.
TGGTCAGCCGCGGCGTTCGTCCATCCGACCGCACTCGACATCGTCTCGACGCCGCCCGACTATCGCCGCCTGCCGTTACCGGGGCGCCTCGCGCTGACTGGACTCTCGTTGACCCTGCCCATTCTGGTCATGGCCTGGGTGCCAGCCGACTCGATGTTGGATCGCCTGGTTCGCGCTGCGTCGGCGGTTGCTGTGCTGGCCCTCGTGTCGCTGCGGCTCGCAACGGCGACTCGGTCGCACCTCGAGGCCCAACAGCACCTGATCGCCAGCGCCCGGACCGACGTCCTCACCGGCCTCCCCAACCGCATCGCCATGCTCGAAACAGCGCAGGAAGCGATCGATTCGGCGTGGAGCACAAAGACGCGACCGTCGGTGTACTTGATTGACATCGATCGCTTCAAGAACACCAACGATTCGCTGGGTCATGCTGCCGGTGACGAGGCGCTCCAGGTGATCGCCCAGCGGCTGCAAACCGTTGCCAATCGAGTCGGCGCGCAACTCGGTCGTCCAGCTGGCGACGAGTTCCTGGTGATCGACACCACCACGGCGGGCAGCGGCGAGGCCATGGTGCACGCCGAGGCATTCCATGACGTGTTCAAGACACCGGTGCCACTCGATGCGGGCGTGATGTTCCTGACCGCAAGTATCGGAGTGGCCACCATGCCAACAGGGCGTGACGTGGAGCCGGCCGATCTGTTCCGACAAGCGGACATCGCGATGTACCGCGCCAAGGACGCTGGTCGAAACTGCCTTGCCCTCTATCACGAATCGATGCAGGAGCGCCTCAAGCACCGCATGGCGATCGAGACCGCCCTGCACGGGGCGCTCGAACAACGCGAACTCCGGCTGTACCACCAGCCGATCGTCGACACCGGCAGTGGCCGCGTCTCTGGGTTCGAGGCCTTGATGCGTTGGCAGCGCAGCGACGGCTCCCTGATGTCTCCTGCCGAGTTCATCCCGGTTGCCGAAGAGAGCGGCATCATCACGACCATCGGGGCATGGGCCCTGCTCGAAGCACTCACGCAACTCAGGATGTGGATCGACGACGATGTCGTCAGCCCGACCACGACCGTGTCCGTGAACGTCTCGGCTCTTCAGCTTGCCGATCCGGGATTCTGCGACGTGGTCGAGGAAGCGCTGGCACGGGCCGGTCTTCCAACACATCTGCTGTGGCTTGAAGTCACTGAGTCGATGATGATCAATAACCCCGAGTTGGCCAAGGACACGCTGACGCGCATCCGGTCGACGGGCGTCCGGATTGCGCTCGACGACTTCGGCACTGGATATTCGTCATTGTCATTGCTGCAACAGTTCCCCATTCAGCGCGTGAAGATCGACCGAGCGTTCGTGAAGGGCGTGGCCGACAATTCGAACGATCGATCGCTGGTCCGCACGATCATCGCGATGGGCAGCTCGATGGGGCTCGACATCGTTGCCGAGGGCGTGGAAACGGTCGAACAGTTGAAGATGCTGCGCAAACTGGGTTGCGACAAGGCCCAGGGCTTCCTCATTTCGCATCCGGTCCCGGCCGAGGCGATGCGGACCACGGTTGCGGCGCTCGAGAGCCTCTCGCAGTGGGAGGCGTTCGACGACGTCCTCGGCGATCGCCCCGATCGCCCCACTCGCATCACCTGACCGACCGGTCGTATCGGACGTTACTGGCGAGCGAGGATCCGATGGTATGTGGCTTCTGGGGCCTCGAGGTGGCTGACGTCGTCGTCTTCGATGTCGATCTGCACCCAGGCGAGTTTGCCGGTGAACTGGTTGGCCAGGCCGCTCGGGTAGTCCTCGGTGACTGGCGATGCGCTGTCCTGGCCAATGTCCATTGTTTCGTCTGCCGAGAAGATGAATGGCACGGTCTTGTCGATCCGTTCCTCCGCGACCACTGATCCGTTGACGAGCAGCGTGCCGGTGCCGCCGGCGCCCGGAGCACCGCCATCGAAGTCGAACTGGTACTGGAGGGTGACCTCGCCGCTGGGCAAGACGTCCGAGCCCTTGACGTAGTAGAGCTCGGTGTTGAACCAGTTGTGACAGTACGCGGGGCGCCCGTCAACGACGTAGAGCGACCACCCAGCAAAGCGGCCACCCTGAGCAACAAGCACGCCGTCCGCGCCGCCGGCGCCCACCTCGAATTGGGCGGTCACGGTGTGCGAGCGGTTCTTGACGTTGAGCACGGTGTTCTCGCCCAGGTGCGTCATGGTTGGTCCCATTCGCATCGTTTTGCGGCCGCCCTGCAGTTCGGGGCGTCCTGCAATTGTTGCGTTGAACCGTTCACCGGTGCGATCGTCGATTGGGAACACGTTGTACTTTGCTGCTTCCAACAAGAAGAGTTGTTGGAGTTCAGCCAGCTTCTCGGGCATCTCGGCTGCGAGATCGCGGGCCTGGGACCAGTCCGTTGTGGTGTCGTACAGCTCCCACAGGTCGTCGGCGAGCGCGGGCACAGTTGCGCCTTCGCCCATTTCCCATGGCGTGCGGTGCTTGGTGACCGCCGTCCAGCCGCGGTGGTAGAGACCACGGTTGCCGAACATCTCGAAGTACTGGGTGGTGTGGCGATCTTCGGCGTCGGCGTCGTTGAAGGTGTAGGCCATCGACACACCCTCGATCGGCTTCTGCGCGATGCCGTTGACCATGTAGGGCTGTGGCAGGCCAGCGGCCTCGAGCATCGTTGGGACGATGTCGATCACGTGATGGAACTGGTTGCGGACCTCACCCTTCGCATCAATTCCGTTCGGCCAATGAATCACGGTGCCGTTGCGCGTGCCACCGAAGTGCGACGCCACCTGCTTGGTCCACTGATACGGCGTGTTCATCGCATGCGCCCAGCCAACCGGATAGTGATTGAACGCCGCGGGCGACCCGATCTCATCGAGGTGGGGCAGGATGTCCTCCACCGTTTCCGGAATACCGTTCAGCGCCTTCAACTCGTTGAACGTGCCGTCGAGGCCACCCTCAGCCGATGCTCCGTTGTCGCCGGCGATGTAGATGACCATGGTGTCGTCGAGCACGCCGATCTCTTCGAGCGCGTCGATCACCCGGCCGGTGTGAAAGTCGGTGTGCTCGGCAAAGCCGGCATACGTCTCCATCAGACGGGCACCGACGCGACGCTGGTCATCGGACAGCTCGTCCCAGCCTTGAACACCCGGTGGCCGGTCGGTCAACTCGGTGTCCGCCGGCACCAGACCCTTCTCGATCTGATTCGCGAGCGTCTCTGCACGGACTGCGTCCCAACCCTTGTCGAACTTGCCCCGGTACTTCTCGATCCATTCCGGCGGGGCATGGTGCGGCGCGTGAGTTGCGCCGTAGGACATGTAGGTGAAGAACGGCTTGTCCGGCGTCATCGTCTGCTGCGCCGTGATCCACGCAATCGCTTGATCGGCCTGTTCTTCGGTGATGTGGTATCCCTCTTCGGCCGTGGCACGCGGCTCGGTCGGAGTGGTCCCCTCGTACAGCGTTGGCTCCCACTGATTGGTCTCGCCCGCAACGAAACCCCAGAACTTTTCGAACCCGTCACCGGTCGGCCACCGATCGAATGGACCTGACACCGAGGTCTCCCATACCGGCGTCTGATGCATCTTGCCGAACGCAGAGGTGCTGTAGCCATTGAGCCGCAACATCTCAGCGACGGTCGACACAGTGTTCGGTCGTACCGACGTATTGCCCGGCATCGACGTCGCGACCTCACCAACCGAACCCATCTCAGCAGAATGATGATTGCGACCAGTCAGCAACGCTTGCCGCGTCGGCGAGCACAAGGCGGTCGTGTGGAACCGGCTGTACGACAACCCGCCAGCAGCGAGACGTTCGAGCGTCGGCATCTCACACGGCCCACCGAACGCCGAAGTCGCACCAAACCCCATGTCATCGATCAACACGATCAACACGTTCGGCGCACCCTCCGGCGGCCGCAACGGAACGATCGGCGGCGCCGAGGCATCCTTCGCATGCAGCGCCGGCTCAGCCCGGACGGGCAGATCCGGAATCGGCAGAATCTCTCGCCCGATGCTGGGATTTTGCGCCATGGTGGTTCTCCTCGAGTTCAAGACACGGTGGTGTCCCGTCGACTCTAACCGTCGGCATACAGGCTCACCTCCGGCGCAGGCGCGTCACCACAGCATGACGGCCATCGAACCGCTCGCCCACTGGTAGTACATGCGAATTCGGATGTTGTATGAGCGGCCGGCGTAGAGCCGAGTGTGTATCTGTGCATTTCGGCCCCAACCACTGTCGTCATCGCCAGCGACGAAGACGTTGTTGCCGTTGACATCCTCGAAGAGCACCATGACTGAGTCCGTGCGACCGAATGTCTGGATCGTGTAGGTCCGTGTCGCCGACGGTGTGAAGGAGAAATCTGCTTGTCGGCCGGCAACCAAGTCAAGTTGGACGGATTGGAATGGCGTGAGCGATGGATGACTCGGCGACGGGCTCGGATAGAAGAACAGGGCTTGTTCTTTGTCTCGGTCAGAAAGACCCGGAGCAGGAGTCAACGGGTTCGTGCGGAACTCGGCTGGCTCGTTGATCAGTCCGGCGGGGAAGCCGTAATGCATGATCGAATCGCGATCCCAATGGGATCCGTCGACCTGGCTACGAGGGATTTTCCGGAGGATGTTGTGCCTGATCTTGGCCTCATCCCAGTTGTTCGGTGGCCCGCTGAAACGGTTGATGACCGCCTGTTCGTCCCACACGATTCCTGCCCGCGGATTCTGATGCTCGTGGGGGAACCCCAGCGTGTGACCGATCTCGTGAACCGCCACGTTCTCATGCCGACTGTCCTGCGAAAGGGGGCTCCCAAAATTCATCGTTCGTTCCTGCTGACCGATGTTGAGGACATCGGTACCGACATAGGACCAATAGCCATCGCCGGCCAGGGATCCGATCCGCACTTCGGCAGCGTCGATCGAGCTGACCTCTTCGAATATCAACCCGATCCCGACGCTCCGCCAAACATCGAAACCCTGCTCGATGAACGCTTTCTGGGTGGCATCGACAGCGAAGGGTCCTGAGTCGAAGAAGTAGTAGTGGATGACGGTCTCGTTGACCCACTTCCGCGCCGTGTAGCGAATGAGACTCTCACGCTCAAACGAGACGTTCGGGTCCATCTCTCTGGGAGGCATCACGGGTATCCCGCAGTCCATCTCCACAGGACTCGCGGAACCGGGCGGACCCGAACCCGGGTGGAGATTCCTGAGCTGGCGCTCGAGCTCCTCTATCCGGTTGGCCAACTCGCGCTTGCTCGGGGTGTCGTCCTTCCCCACAATTCCCTCCTCCGTTACCTGCCCGAATTTGACTCGCGCGTCTCCTCTTTACATCGACGGAGACACATGGCAGTGAGCAGAAAACCGTCAGGAATGTCACCCGTCG
>CAXMZV010000018.1:0-18258 GCA_964199985.1 Candidatus Ilumatobacter isfjordensis
GCCGCTGCGAGACTTCCGCGAGCCCCTCGCCGAATTAATCGCCCGCCTGACCTGAACCGTTCAGGTGAGGAAATGGTCCGTCGGACACACGTTGTACTCGCACGGAACGCTGGCGCTCGACGATGAGGGGGATGTCGGTCATGTCACTATCGTCAGCGCATGGGACCGTGGCGCAAGGTAGGGACAGGGGAGTGGGTCGGGACCGACACGAGCGATCAGTTCCCGATCTACACGCGAGGCAATGCCGGTGAGGTGTACCCCGAGGTCTATCGACCACTGAGTTTCTCGATCGCGCAGCAGGCCGGCGAATTGGCGATGCGCAACGCGATGCTCACCAGCGGCGTCATCCGCCCGGAGGAGCTTGAGGACATCCCATTGTCGACCGCCGTCGGGAGTGGCGTGTTCGGCGGCTACGCGTATCTCAATCTGAGCGTTCAGCGACTTGCTGCTGCCCGAATTCCAGGCGGCTCGTGGAGTGACGCAGACAACTCCTTCCTGGGCGCCGGCGATCCACCGCCGCACATCCCGTTGCCGAGTGAAAAGAATCGCCGCGCCGGGCTCGCGGGTCTGCGTTACATCTGGAAGATGTCGGGCACGACGGAGCTTCCACAGCTTGCGGCCGATCAACGCACAGTGGACGAGTTCTTGGCGTCGCTACCCGATCCCGCCACGGCCGAGGATCAGGAACTTCGTGGCTCGACCACCGACATCACCGAATTGTTCATGCCGATGTTCGAGACGCACCTCAAGGTGTCGGGCAGTGCGGGTGGGTTGATGGCGGTGCTGACCCAGTTCTGCGAGCAGCAGCTCGGCGATGCTGAGATTGCGGTCCGATTGGTCTCCGGTCTGGGCGATGTCGACTCGGCAGCACCGTCAGTCGCGCTCTGGAGCCTGGGTCGCCAGGTCGCCGCCTCCGCAGAGCTGACCGCAGAGTTCGATGCGGGTGTCGCTGGATTGTGGCGGCGAATCCAAGACATGGACGGCCCCGTGGCTGTGCCCTTTGTCGAGGAATTCCACCAGTTCATCGCCGAGTTCGGATCGCGTGGTCCAAACGAGTGGGACACGGCGTTCGACACGTGGGAAACCGCCCCCGAGATGGCCTTGGCGTTCGTCGATCGCATGCGACTGACCGATGCCTCACACGCACCGACAGCGCAGCGAGATCGCCTTGCAGCCGAGCGCAATGCGCTCGAGGCCGACGTCATCCAACGCGTGAAGCGTCCACTTCGCCGTGTGTTTCGACGCGTGCTGGCCTCGACTCGACTGCACATGCAGAGCCGGGAACGGACGAAGACAACGGTCGTCCGAGCAATCCATGGGGCGCGACTCCAGGCGCAAGAACTCGACCGCCGTCTCGTCGAGCGGTCGGGTGGTGAACGTGGCGATCTGTGGTTTCTGATCGAGGAAGAACTTGATGCCTATGTGGTCGACCCGGCGTCATTCGCCAACACCATTGCCGAGCGCCGGGCCATGCACGCCGAACTCGCTCTCAGGATTCCGCCGTTCTACTTCGAAGGTGAGCAGCCTCCACTCGAGCAATGGGAACTCCGCACCAACGAGCTCCCCAGCGTGACCGTCGGCGAAGTCATGAACGGCTTGGCCGGCTGCGCTGGCGTAGCCACCGGGCGTGCCCGAGTGGTCACCGATCCGACCGACCCACGCGGACTCGAGCCGGGCGACGTCCTGATCGCTCCACTCACCGATCCGAGCTGGACGCCGCTCTTCGTCCCAGCCGAAGCCGTTGTGGTCGACGTCGGAGCGGTGATGAGCCATGCAATCATCGTCAGCCGGGAGCTGGGCATTCCGTGCGCTGTGTCGGTCACCGATGCAACTCGCCGCATCCCCGACGGTGCACTCGTCGAAGTCGACGGCGGCACCGGCACCGTTCGCATCCTCGGGCTGCCCGCCTGACGGTCCCTGAGCGCCAGACGATGGGATTCACCCGAGACGAGCTTGAGACGTTCGTTGATGCGACCGTCCCCGACCTGATTGGCGACGACGCGAACGAGCTGCGACTGTTGTTCGTCGGCATCAACCCTGGGCTCTGGACCGCAGCAACCCAGACGCATTTTGCTCACCCGGGCAACCGCTTTTACCCGGCGTTGCTTGTCGCAGGCATCATCGAGCGCGAGATCGATCGCGGCATCGGCATGACCGAGGAAGACCGGGCGTACTTCGTCGGGCGCGGTCTCGGCATTTCGAACATCGCGCATCGGGCCACAGCGAAGGCGTCATCGCTCACGACCGAAGAACTCCGCGCGGGTGGCGAGCAACTGCGAGAGCTGGTTCGAATCCGTCAGCCGCGGGTCGTCGCCATTGCCGGGATCACGGCGTATCGATTGGCCTTTCGTCAGCCGAAGGCGGTGATGGGGGAGCAACCCGAGGGCTTCGAGGGAGTACGCCTGTGGGTCGTTCCGAACCCCAGCGGACTCAACGCACACGAGACAACTGCGTCGTTGGCGGCGAAGTATCGGGCAGCAGCACTCGCCGCCGGCATCGTCGACTGAATCATTCGACCGGTCAGGCGTGTGGATCGCGTTCGGCTTCGACCCGGTTGGCCAAGTACCAGTCGATCGTGGCGCGCAACCCCTCATCGAACGACATCTCTGGCTCCCACCCGAGCACGCTGTTGGCTCGAGACCCGTCGACCCCTCGGCGTGGCTGTCCATCGGGCTTGGAGGGGTCCCATCGCAACTCGCCCGTGAAACCGACGAGTTCAGCGATGGTCTCGACCGTCTCTTTGATCGTGACCTCGCGGTCAGCGCCCAGGTTGATTGGTTCGAGCGGCCCATCGGTTGCCTCAACCTCGCCGGCGCGGACGATTGCCCGCGCTGCGTCATCGACGTACAGGTACTCACGCGAGGCAGAACCCGTGCCCCAGACGTCGACGTGCGACGCACCCGCCTCTGCCGCCTCGACGCACTTCTTGATCAGCGCGGGGATGACGTGTGACACCGACGGATGGAACTTGTCGCCGGGCCCGTAGAGGTTGGTTGGAATCAAGTAGGCGAAGCGCTGCCCGTACTGCAGCGCATTGACCTGGGCATGAATCAGGTGAGCCTTCTTGGCGATGCCGTACGGAGCGTTGCTCTCTTCTGGATAGCCGTTCCACAGGTCGGCTTCGGCGAACGGCACCGGGGTGAACTTCGGATAGGAGCACACCGTGCCCACGAGGATGGTTTTGTCAACACCGCCGTGCCGGGCCGCCTCGATGATGTGGGTGCCCATCAGCAAGTTTGCGAGATATAGCGGTGCGGGCTGAGCCAGGTTGTATCCGATCCCACCGACCTGAGCAGCAAGATGAAAGACCTCGGTCGGTCGATGCTCGGCGATCAATCGCTCGGCCTGCCCTGGTTGGGTCAGATCGACATCGGCGCTGCGTGGAACGACGACCAGCGCGCCTGCAGCCTCGAGCAGCGCAACGACACGACGGCCCAGGAATCCTGCACCGCCTGTGACCACCACGCGACGGTCGACCCAGTTCGTCACGTCAGCAACCGGTCGGACGAATCGAAGGACGTTGATCGGCACGGCTCATTGTGGCCAGGTTACTGTCGCCGATTGGCCTGTCGACGGTTGGCCGAGCATGCGATGATGCAGCAATGGGAGGGGCGGCGACGAACAAGATGGCCAACGAGTCGGTGCGGCCTGTCCGCGTCGCCTACACCCTGGAACAATGCTGGCATCCGAGTCCTGGTGGGACCGCACGCGCAGCGTTGCGGATTGCCAGAGCGCTCGAGTCAGATCCGGATGTCGAAATTCACCAAGTCGCCGGCAAGCACGCCCTCACTCCATCGGCCGATTTTCGGCCGACCGGCAAAGTTGCGATGCTGCCACTGGCGCGGCCCTGGTTGTACGAGACGTGGACACGTCTGAACTGGCCGAAGGTCGAGTCGGTGATCGGGCCGATCGACGTCGCCCATGCCACCGGACTCGTCCCGTGCGGTACCGCCGCCCCGTTGGTGGTGTCCCTGCACGACCTGGCGTTCGTCCATGATCCCGACAAGTTCTCCTCGCACGGCGTGCGGGTGATGATGCGCAGCCTCGACGTCATCAAGCGACGCGCCGACCGAATTCTGTGCCCGAGCCAGGCGACCATCAACGATTGCATCGACGTGGGCTTCGACGCGAAGAAGTTGCGGCTGGTGCCGCTGGGCGTCGACGGTCGCATTGCCACACCGTTTGCGGTCGAACGGGTCAAGCGCAACTACCAACTGCCGGCCGACTTCGTGCTGTTCGTCGGCACCATCGAGCCGAGAAAGAACCTCGCGCGGCTGGTGGCAGCGATGGCCACGCGTTCGCCGGATCAACCACTCGTTGTTGCCGGTGCCCCCGGCTGGGGTGACGCGGCACCTCCGGCCGGCACCCCGAACGTGCGCTTTCTTGGCTACGTGCCGGATGTCGATCTTGGGCCGCTGTACGGAGCAGCCACGGTCTTCGCCTATCCGAGCGAGCGGGAAGGTTTCGGACTCCCAGTTGCTGAGGCGATGCTGCAGGGAACACCCGTTGTCACGAGCAGCGGGACGTCGACTGAGGAAGTTGCTGCGGGTGCAGCCGTGCTGGTCGACCCGTACGACGTCCGTTCGATTGCCGACGGAATCGACGAAGCAAACGACCGGTCCGCCGAACTGTCAGCGCTGGGCGTGCGGCGAGCGGAGGAATTGACCTGGACCGTTGCCGCCGAACGCACTCGCGACGTCTATCGTGAACTCGTTCCGCCTGGCGGCGGGACGGCGAAGTCATGACGGATCAACTGCAACAGTCGGGCGGCCGCCGTGACCTCGAACTGCCCGGCCGTGGTCTGCGCTCGCACCCGCGTTTGGCTGCGGTGGACGTTGCGGTGAATTTGCTCTGGTGTGTTCCCGGCAACGTCGGCGGGTCGGAGGAGTATCTCGTCAGGCAATTGCTGGGCCTGGCGTCGCAGCAATCCGAGTTCCTCCCGACGCTCTATGTGGTGCGCTCGTTCGCTCGCGCACATCCGGAATTGGCCGATCTGTATCCGATGGCCGTGGCGGGAATCACTGGGCATGAGCGGCCGCGTCGGGTGCTCGCTGAACATCTGTGGCTGCGCCGTCGAACACGGCGCTCCGAGATCGTCCATCACGGCGGAGGCACCACGCCCGCCGTTGGGGGCGGTCCCATCGTGCTCACCATCCACGACCTCCAATACCTCACGCACCCCGAATACCACTCGAGCAACAAGCTGCGGTATCTCCGCAAGGTGGTCCCGCGGTCGGTCAATCGAGCCACGGTCATTGCCACTCCGACCGAGTGGGTGCGGTCGACGGTCATCGAGGAACTCGGTGCCGACCCTGACCGCGTCATGGTGGTGCCACACGGTGTCGAGGCTGAAATCGGCGACGACGCACCGACCGAGTTCGAGCTCCGACACGACTACGGCCTCGGCGGCGGCCGCGTGCTCGTGTTTCCGGCCATCACCCACCCGCACAAAGGGCATGAGTTCCTGCTCGACGTGATGGCCCGACACTGGGACGACCCTGACCTCCGGCTCGTGTTGCTCGGCGGCCCGGGGAGCGCCGATCGGCAAGTCGAGGCCAAGATCGCGGCGCTTCGACTCGAACGACGCGTGATTCGGACGGGTCGAGTGCCGGCCTCGCACCGCGACGGATTCCTTGCCCTGGCCGAAGCCATGGTCTTCCCGAGTGAGTACGAAGGATTTGGTGCGCCGGTGGTCGAGGCGATGGCCCTGGGGACGCCCGTCATCGCCGCCGATCAGCCGGCCGTCGCCGAGGTGGTCGGCAATGCCGGCATCGTGCTGCCGCGCGATTCTGAGGCCTGGGCCGGGGCTCTTGACGATGTCGGAGTGCGGCGCAAGGAGCTGGTGGCGGCTGGTCGACGGCGGAGTGCGGACTTCACCGCGGCACGGTCCGGCGCGGCGCTTGCTGTTGCGTACCGCCGAGCTCTCGAATGACCCGTCCATCTTCCGGCGGACAGGCGGCAACGCGGCGCCCGATCGTCGTGCTCTGCCCCCATTTCCAGCCAGACACAGCGCCGACCGGGACGGTGATGACGCGCATCGTTGCCGAGCTTGTGGCGGTCGGTCACTCGGTTCACGTGGTCACGGCGTTGCCCTGGTACCGGCGTCATGCGATCGAGCATGAATGGATCGGCTCGTGGGTTCGGGTCGAACAGACCGCGTGGGGCTCGATCACCCGCGTGCACCCGTTCCCGGGCGATGACAAGACGAACCTCCCCCGGCGTGCGGCCGGGTTTCTGGCCTATTCGGTGCTTGCGGGTGTCCAGGCGCTGCGGGCTGGCGGTTGGTTTCGGAAATCTGATGCGGTGATTGCAATGTCGCCTCCGCTGACGCTTGGCCTGACCGGGTGGATCGTCGCCAAGATGCGCCGGTCGCCGCTCGTCTTCAACATCCAGGACGTGTTCCCCGACGCTGCAGTCGACACCGGAGCGATCTCCAATCCCGCCGTGATTCGGGCGGCGCGCTGGCTCGAGCGGATCAGCTACCGAGCAGCAGACGCGGTCACCGTGCTGTCCGATGACCTCAGGGACAATGTTGCGGCCAAGATGGCGCCCGCCCGCCGCGAACGAGTCCATGTCATCCCGAACTTCGTCGACACTGAAGCGATTGCTCCCGCCCATCGTGCGACTGAATACCGCACCGAGCTCGAACTGGGCGACGGGCCGGTCGTGCTGTACGCCGGAAATGTCGGATTCTCCCAATCGCTCGACCTCGTGCTCGCGGCGGCACAAGCATTGCCGGAGGTGACGTTCCTGATCAACGGCGACGGGGCGGCACGATCAACTCTTGAATCGTCGGCCGCTGGTCTCGAGAACGTTCACTTCGCCGGGTACATCGAAGCGCACCGACTCGGTGAGCTACTGGCCACCGGTGACGTCCACGTGGTGCCGCTCAAAGCAGGCCTCGGGCGAGTATCGGTCCCGTCGAAGACCTACTCGATCCTTGCTGCGGCGCGCCCGGTCGTGGCCGCCATCGACGCAGGGACGGCCGTGCCGAGGATGCTTGAGGCTGCCGGAGCGGGCATCTCGGTGCCACCCGACGATGCCGATGCGTTCATCGCGGCACTGCGGGTGCTCCTGGCTGATCCCGAGCGGTGCGCGCAGATGGGCGACGCTGGTCGTCGGTGGGTCGTGACACACGCCTCACCAGCAGCGGTCGGCGCCGCATACAACCATTTGCTGAGCCAACTCTGACTGGACCGACTCGACGTGGACTGACCAGCGGTTTTTCAGCCCGAACAGGTCGTCTTCATCGAGGGTGATCCCGCAACCGGGGCGAGCACCGCTAACCTCCGATCCTCGTGGCACCCTCCTCTTCATCCACCAAAAAAGCCGCCCGGCTCGCGCAGAAGGGCAAGGGCCAGAAAGTTCGCTTCCAAGGCGGCACCCTCTTCCCGATGGTCGTCGCGCTTGTCTTCGTGCTCGGCTTCGCACTCATCGTCTACGCCCGGCAGAGCCGACCCGCTGCTGACGCATCTGATCCTCAGGTCGGCGACCACTGGCACGTGGCCTACGGCTTCAACATCTGTGGCGAGTGGATCCAGCTCGACGGTGATGCGGAAGAGCGTGATGCCAGCGGCAGCTTCCTCAACACCGACTTCGCTCGCACCGGTATTCACAGTCACAACGACGGTGTCATTCACTGGCACCCCAACTCGCGTGCGGCAGTCGGCCGCCGCGCCACGTTCGACGTCTTCCTCGACGTGTACGACGTCGAACTTGATGCTGACGGCATGGTCTGGCCCGCCGACCAGCAGGCGCAGCTGAGCGCGGTCTTCGGCGACAAGTACGAAGACGGCGTCTTCGAGGGCGGCGAAACAACCTGCACCGTTGATGGTGAGGAAGTAGCCGGTGCGATCCAGGTCGTCGTGTGGGACAACTTCACCGACACCGACGACGGCACCACCTTCATCGCAGCATTCGACAGCATTCGCGTCGACCAGGACGCCATGGTCTTCTCGGTCGCCTTCGTGCCCGACAACACCGACGTCGAGATGCCGCCGTGGGCGGCGGATCTCCCGACGCTTGGCGCCATCGACAGCGGCCAGCAGCTGCCCGACGGCCAACTCTTCGGCGGGACGACCGTGCCAGGTGAGGAAGTCCCCACGATCACCGCAGGCGACAATCAGACCGACGGTTGATGCGCGCCGTCGTTCTCGTCGGCGGGTTCGGAACACGACTCCGGCCGCTCACCAACCACACCCCAAAGCCGATGTTGCCCATCGGGCACCGGCCGATGATCGAACGCCTCGTGAACCGCCTCGCTCGCGGTGGGGTCACCGAGGTTGTGCTTGCGCTCGGGTTCAAGCCCGAACCGTTCATGGATGCGTTTCCGGACGGCCGGTGTGGCGATGTGAAGCTGACCTATGCAGTTGAGCCGACGCCGCTCGACACCGGTGGGGCCATCAAGTTTGCTGCCACGGAGGCAGGCATCGACGACACGTTCGTCGTAGCGAACGGTGACGTGCTCACCGATCTCGACGTCGGGCAGCTTGTTGCCGCGCACCGTCGTCACGAGGCAGAAGCCACGCTGCACCTGATCGGTGTCGACGACCCGTCGGCCTTCGGCGTTGTCGACCTCGGTGACGGCGACAGGATCACCGACTTCGTCGAGAAGCCGGCCCCAGGTACCGAGCCCAGCAATCTCATCAACGCCGGTACCTACGTCTTCGAGCCTTCGGTTCTCGACCGGATTCCCGGCGGTGAGCGTGTGTCCATCGAGCGGTCGACGTTCCCGTTGCTTGTCGCGGCAGGCCGCCTGTACGGCCACGCGACACAGGACTATTGGATCGATGCCGGTCGCCCCGACCTCTATCTGGCAGCGAATCTCGACCTGCTGACCGGTGGACGCGTCAACGACCACTGCGAGGCAGTGTCTCCGACCGCCAGCGTCGATGCCGCGGCGATTGTCATCAACAGCATCATCGGCGACCACGCAGTCGTGGCACCAGGCGCCCGAATCGTCGACAGTGTGTTGCTGCCCGGGGCGCAGGTCGGACCAGCGGCGACGGTCGAGGCGTCGCTCGTGATGGGCCGGATCGGCGAAGGTGCACGAGTCGATGCATCAATGGTGGGCGTCGACGGGGTCGTACCCGACGGTGACGTCCTGACGGCGGGCGCTGTACCCGAACTTGCATCATCCTGATCGCAAGCGATCCACTCGATAGCGTCGCCGCATGAACGTCGTCGTGGTTGGAGGAGCCGGTTTCATTGGTTCGCACCTCGTCGACCGCTTGCTTGCCGAGTCTCATCACGTCGACGTCATCGACGACCTGTCCACGGGAACGCTGGGCAATCTGGCCGAAGCACGCGCCGTTGGCGGCGCCTTGAAGATCCATCACCTCGACGCTGCGTCGCCAGAGGCTGCATCGCTGATTGGAATGCGGCGTCCTGACGTCGTGTTCCACCTCGCGGTGTTCCCTCGCCGAGGCGCCACGATCCCGGAACAAGGTGCGTCGTTTACTCGCTCGCTTGCCGTGATCGATGCAGCGCGCCAGCACGGTGTCGGACGCGTTGTCGTCGCCTTGCCTGCGACGTCGCTGTACGGACATCCAGCCGCCAACTCGCTGCCGGTGAAGGAAGGCGACCCGGTGCCACGAGGAGTGCGCGGCGTCGTGGCCCGAGCCGTGCTCGACGTGCTGAGTGAGTACCGCGAGACCGAAGGGCTGGAGTTCGCCGCGCTGTCGCTCGCATCGGTCTACGGGCCGCGCCAAGCTCCGGCCGGCGGTGTCATTGCAGCCTTCAGCGATGCACTGGCATCGGGTGCGCTGCCCGAGTTTCATGGTGACGGCCGTCAGACGCGCGACTTCGTGTATGTCGATGACGTGGTCGACGCGCTCGTGCGTGCGGCTGACCGGAGCAGCGGGCTGTTGATCAACATCGGCACGGGGCAGCAAACCGCGATTCGCGACGTGTGGCAGCAGATGAGCGGTGGTGTCCTCGATGATCCGATCGTGCTGCCGGCACGCCGCAGCGAGCTGCAGCGATTTGCCGTGTCGCCAGTGCGGGCCCGGATCCACCTTGGATGGTCGTCGTGGACCGACTTGGCCGATGGCCTTGCCCGACTGCGGTCAGCGAGTTGACACTGCTGCGAGGGTCACTTCCGCGAGCGAGCGAGCGATCTCTGGCGTCGACATGATTGATGGGGTGACGATGCACCGCATCCCCTCGGCAACAACTGCATCGGCCAGATCTGCATCTGCCGGGTCGACGACGAGAGCGCTTGCGATCGACGCATAGAGCCGTGCGACGCCGACCACCGACGCGTCATGGCCCAGTTCGGTCATCATGCGGTCGGCCGGACCCTTGAGTGCGGCGCCGCCGACGATGGGTGAGACTGCCACGACCGAGTCGCGGCGGGCCTCGAGAATGGCGTCGGTGCCATCGAGCGATCTGATCGGGCCGATCGACACGAGTGGATTTGATGGCGCGATGACAACTGTCTCAGCGCTGGTCAGTGCGTTCCGCGCCGCATCGCTGAGTTTGGCCGCTCCCTCGAAGCGCACATCGGTGACGGGGACACCGTGACGGAGGCGAACGAAGTAGTCCTGGAATGAGACCTCACCTTCGGTTGCCGTCGTGACGATGGTTGTTCGCCGATCGTCGGTCATGGGGACCAGCCGAAGATCCAGCCCCCAGGCGGCCACGATTTCGGCGGTCACCTCGGTCAGGCTTGCACCTTCGGCCAGACGGGCAGTGCGGTAGAAGTGTGTCGCGAGATCTTGGTCGCCGAGATTGAACCATCGTGTTGCCGCCGCCGACCCCTCGGGACGAACTGCCTCGAAACGTTCGAGTGCGCCCATCGCCGTCCACGTCTCGTTGCGCAGCCCCCAGCCTCGCTCGGGATCGGTGGCATCCGCGAGCGTGTAGGTGATCGTGTCCAGGTCGGGCGAGATCGACAGACCGTGGAGCTGCGTGTCATCGCCGGTGTTGACGACGGCAGTGACCTGCGCCGGTTCGATCGCAGCGAGCAACCCGCTCAGGAATCGGGCGGCCCCGACGCCTCCGGACACGACTGTGACGGTCGGCTTTGCAGGCTTTCCAGCAGGAGTCGAGCTCATCATGCTCCGTTCACCAGGTCGTGGTAGAGATCGGTCAGGAGCGACGCTGTGGTCGCCCATGAGAATCGGTTGAGATTACGGCTCGCCTGGGCGGCGAGCTTGGAACGGACAGCGTCGCTGGTCACGGCCAAGTGGAGGTTTGCAGCGATGGCATCGATGTCGTGGGGTGAGGAGAAGAGCGCCGCTGCGCCGGCAATCTCGGGGATGGATCCAGAAGTGCTCGCAACGATCGGCAGACCTGCCTGCTGTGCTTCCAGGAGCGGAAACCCGAAACCCTCGTCGAGGGACACGTAACCCAACGCGGCAGCGTGGCGCAAGAGCTGTGCCTTGAGCGCCTCGTCGACGACACCGAGCTGGACGATCCGGGCGGCGATCGCTGGCGCTAACCGCCCGATCGCTGTGTTGACAGCCGCTTGGTCGTTGCCTGGGGCGCCCGCAATCACGAGGCCGACGTTCGGGTGCTCAGCAGCGACCCGCGCGAATGCAGCGACGAGCGATCGGACGTTCTTGCGCCGTTCGATCGTGCCAAGTGACAAAACGAACGGCTGTCCCAACTGTTCGCCGACCTCGACTGGCCAGGGACAATCTGGCGTTGGACCTGACGGGGGACCGAGCAGCACCGTGGTCACCGCGTCGGTGCCGAGGACCTCGCGGACTCGAGCCGTGGTTGCGTCGGAACACGTGAGCACGTGAGCGCCCGTCTGCACCGACCGGCGGAGGACGTCACCCGATCGACGGACGTCCGGCGTCGCGTCGCCGGGATGATCGAGGAACCAGCAGTCGTAGACCGAGACCAGCCGCGGACAGCGCGCCGGGGGGACGACGTAGTTGGTGCCGTGGACGAGGTCGGGTCGACCGAGCAGCCGATCGAGCGGGGGAGCGGGGTGGCGCCACCAGCGATGCGCCGCCGCTGCGGGGAGCGGGAGTTTGCGGATGCCCGGGGCAGGCCGTGCCCGGAGGCTGAGGAGGTACGGAGAGATCTCGATCGCATCGGATTCGACCAGTGCGTCCAGCGTGCCCCGGACAGCGTGTCCGACCCCGGTGCGGTGCCCGTAGAGCGGACCCACGTCGAAAGCGACGCTGGGCCGGTCGGACCCAGAACGCCCCCCAACTTGAGCTGGTGTGCTGCGATCGCCCATCTATACCGATGGTACCGATCGACCTGCTCGGGCGGGCCTGGGAACGGGTGCCCGGTAGCCTCGGCGGTTCTATGCCACGCGCTTTCATTACCGGTATCACGGGCCAGGACGGTCACCACCTCGCTGAGTTCCTGCATGGGAAGGGCTACGACGTTTACGGGATGATCAAAGGACAGAACAACCCGCGAGCTGCGAAGCTGCAAGAAGAGATGCCGTTCGTCGAGTTGATCTCGGGTGACCTGGCTGACTTGCCGTCGCTGGTTGCTGCGTTGCAGATCGCGCAGCCTGACGAGGTCTACAACTTGGGCGCAATCAGCTTTGTCGCGCTGTCGTTCTCTCAGGCCGAGCTCACGGCGAACACCACCGGTTTGGGTGTGTTGCGGATGCTCGAAGCCATTCGTATGGTCGGTGGCGCACAGAACAACCCGATCCGCTTCTATCAGGCGTCGTCGTCGGAAATGTTCGGCAAGGTCCGCGAGACCCCGCAAACCGAACTGACTCCGTTCCATCCGCGGTCGCCGTATGGCTGCGCGAAAGTATTCGGTCACGACATCGTGGTGAACTACCGCGAGTCCTATGACATGCACGCCTCGTCAGGCATTCTGTTCAATCACGAAGGCCCGCGGCGTGGCATCGAGTTCGTCACTCGCAAGATCTCGAACGCGGCAGCACGCATCAAGCTCGGGTTGCAGCACGAGTTGGTGATGGGCACTCTGGATGCGAAGCGCGATTGGGGTTATGCCGGCGACTACGTCAAGGCAATGTGGATGATGTTGCAGCAGGACGAGCCCGACGATTTTGTGATCTCGACTGGTCAGACGCACACGGTGCAGGAGTTCGTCGAGAATGCGTTCGCGCACGCCGGGCTCGAGAATTGGCAGCAGTACGTCCGCCAAGACCCAAAGTTCTTCCGTCCCGCCGAAGTCGACCTGTTGATCGGTGACTCGTCGAAGGCCAAGCGGGTGCTTGGTTGGGAACCCGAAGTCGGCTTCGACGAACTGGTCAAAATGATGGTCGACAACGACCTCACCCTCGAAACCGCCAAAGCCAACCGCAACTGACACTGGTCAGTCCGTCCCCGGCGCCGACTGACCCGGTCGAGGACAGAGAGTCAGCTCTCGAAGGGCATGTCGGTGATGGCATCCATGATCGAATCCTGATCGGGTGTGACCCCGGACATCAGTTTGTAGCGCAATGCGATGCCGAAGCTGACCATTGCCGCAATCGATGAGGTCAGCAGGCCGATCTCCACCCGGCGGAAGACGTCGTCGCCCCCGAAGTATGTGGCCCCAACGAAGGTGGCCGCGCCGATGCCCCAACCCAAGGCCACCAATGCATGGCCCTTGAGGGCAATGACCGCCTGTGCCGACGCCAACGCCACCATGTAGCACGCGCTCGAGAACGCCAGCAGCGCGAGCGTCCGACCAGAGAGATCTGCGTCGTACACGATTTCGATCACGAACGGGCCGAGCAGGAACGCCCCCGACGTGCCGATCACGCCAACAGCAAGCACGACGTACATCAGCTTTTTCAATCCGGATCGGAACTCTTCGAGCTCGCCGCGTGCAGCAAGTCGGCTCAGACGCGGGAGCAGCGCAGCCTGGACGGCTTGGAACAGGAAGAGCGGGATGCGTGCGAGCAGCACGCCGTAGCTGAATTGTGTGACGAGCGCATCTTGATCGTCGGTGGCGAGCAAGCTCGCAGCAATGGGGCCGGCATTGAGCAGCGATGCGGCGAACACAGAACCGAGCAGCAGCCACCCGAGATTGGGCGTGACTTCGCTCCACGATGCTGGTGGGCCGTCGTCTGTGCGGAGCCCGCCTCGGGCAGCGACGTAGCCAACGGCGAAGAGCGGTGATACCGCGACGGCCAGACCGTAGGCGCCGGCAGCGGTGATACCAATGACAGCGAGCACGACGCAGAGCGCAATGCGCACCACACCATCGGAGGCCAGGATGATGCCGTATTCGCGAAACCGCCCGCTGCCAGAGCACACGCCGCGCGCGAGGTGGGCGGGCGCGTACGCAGAGAACGCCAGCACCAGGGCCAGGACCATGAACATGTCGCCGTCAAACAAGCTGTCGGCAATGAGCTGACTGGCGGCCGCGATGACGAGCACGACGAGAACGGTGAGCCCCACACCGAGGAGGACGATCTTGCGCACGACGGGTCGCGTGCCTTGGCTGATTGCGCGTCGATGCGCCAATGCCCGACCGAGTTCCTGCTCGAGCGGCAGGAAGAAGCCTGGCGCGAGCGCGAAGGTGGTGAACCAGAGCGCGGTGATCGGCTCGAATTCCTCATCGCCGCCGACCGCAGCGACACCGACCTTGAAGAAGGCGTACGTCGCAATTCCTGCGATGAGGAGGGCAATGCCAACCGGAATCGTGCCTTCAGGCAGCGGGATTCGGTCGCGAACGGTCGGCGCTGGCGCGTCTGCGGAGTCTGCGGCGGTCATGAATGATGAATGGTGCGGTCAGCTGCGCAGCGCGCGTTCGACTTCCCGTCGCTGTACTTGTGCCCGCTGGAATGTCAGCAGCCCGAGCCCAACGCTGATGTAGGTGGCATCTTTGGCGAGGTCGGCAGCTCGCTGAGCGACGGAGGTCGAGACACTATGAGCACGAAGAGCCGCAGGTACGACGTCGAAGTTGGTCAGGTCGACCGAGTGCCAATGCGCCATGTGACAGAGGCTACCCCGCTGCCCTCGGGCATGACCCTGGCGCGGCGGAGAGCGCAGCTAGCCTCGCTCCATCGTGGAACCGGAAACTCAACAGGCACCGCCCGTCGTCGCGGTCGTCGTCGTGCATGAACCAGGGGAGTGGTTCGACGAGACGCTCGACGCGCTCGCCGATCAGGACTACCCCAATCTCCGGTTTCTCTTCCTCGCGGCGGACGCAGACGAAGAGTTGCAGACTCGGATCAAGATGCGGATGCCGAAGGCATTCGTGCGCAATGTCGGCACAAATGCGGGGTTCGGAGCGACCGCCAATGAGGTGCTGCGGCTCGTCGAAGGTGATCAGGGATTCTTCCTGTTCTGCCACGATGACGTGGCGCCAGAACCCGATGCCGTTCGTCTGCTCGTCGAAGAGATCTATCGCTCGAACGCCGGCATGGTTGGGCCCAAGCTCGTCGAATGGGACGACCCCGGGGTGCTCGAGGCGGTCGGAGTCGGCGTCGACCGCTTTGGGGAAGTCGACCTCGGCATCGATTTTGGTGAGCTGGACCAGGAGCAGCACGACGGCGTTCGCGACGTGTTCGCGCTGCCTTCTGCGTTCCTGCTTGCGCGTGCCGACCTCTTCCGCGAGATCGGCGGCTTCGACCCGTCGATCTCGTTCTACGGCGACGACATCGAGTTGTGTTGGCGCCTGCATCACAGCGGCGCTCGCGTTGTCGTGGTGCCGACCGCTCGAGTACGTCACCGTGGCGAGCTGGTCGAGCGGCGACCTGACCTGCACCACGGCGTGCTCAAGGCCAAGCATCGCATGCGAAATGTCGCGACGCTGACAGGGCCGACACGCCTGCCCGGTCGAACACTCGAGTTGGTGCTGCTCACGCTTGCCGAACTGGTGGGCGGGGTCTTCACCGGCCGCTTCGGTGAAGCCTGGGCGTCGTTGCGTGCGCTGATCGGTTTGGTGCCGCGTTCGTTGTCGCTCATTGCTCGTCGCCGAGCGATCAAGCCCCTGCGTCGCGTTCCCGAACGCGAAGTGCTCGGTCTGCAGATTCGGGGCAGTGCTCGGTTTACCGGATTCCTCCGGACCCGCGAGACGGCAACGTTCGTCGGCGCTGATTCGAGCATCCGACGGTGGAGAGACAGCACCACCGCACCGGTGTTGGCTTGGATCGGTGTACTGGCGGCGATCCTCATCGGGAGCCGACAGTTCATCTCGAGCGGCGTTCCCGCCGTTGGTGAGTTTCTGCGGATGCCTGACAGCCCACGCGACCTGCTGTCGTCGTACGTCTCCGCCTGGAACGCCAACGGGTTCGGAGCGACGTCAGCCAATCCGACCGGCTGGGCCACGCTCTCCGGCTTGTCGGCCTTCACTCTGTTCCGGATGGGCGCCCTGCACACGGGGTTCATCATCGGGCTGGTCATCGTCGGACTCATTGGCGTCTGGAAGCTCGCCACCGTGTTCCCGTCGGTCCGAGCGAGAATCGCTGCGCTGGTTGTCTATGCAGCCAGTCCGCTCGTTGTCGGGGCGATGTCGACCGGTCGGCTGACTGTACTCATCGCCTTCGCCTCGTCGCCGTGGATCGTGCACACGATCCGACGAGCCGTCGGTGTTGAAACGGCCGACCCGCGCAGCGCCGAACTTGATCTGGCCGACGGTGTGGTCGCACTTTCCTGGCCGGAACGGACCCGTCGAACGGCCGGCGCGGCGCTCGTCGTCGGACTCGCCGCGGCGTTCGCTCCCGTGATGGTGTTCGTGGCGCTCGCAATAGCAATCGTGCTCGGAGTGGCGACGTTGCTGGCGCTCGCCCCGTGGCGTACCGCACTGCTCTACGTCGGCGTTGGTGTGGCAGCCGTCATCGGCGGGCTCCTCCTCAACTTTCCGTGGGTCACGTCGTGGTCTTGGGAGCAACTCGTCGGTCCGCCACCGATTGGCGATCCCGGCGCTGGTCTCGCCGAGTTGGCGTCGTTCCAGATCGGGATCGCTGACTTCGCGTACCTTTCGCTGGCGCTGTACCTGCCCGTTATCGCCGCAATTGCGCTGGGGCGCGCGTGGCGTCTGACGTGGGCGGTCCGCTCTGGATTGCTGGTTGTCGTCTTTGGCGCAGCTGCGGTGTTCGCCGACAGCGGCTTGCTGCCGTTCAACGGACCCGAGGCTGGTGTGCTGCTCGCCCCCGTGGCGGTGGGACTCGCAATCTCGGCTGCCGCAGCGCTGGCAGCGTTCGACCTCGATGTCCGCGGTGGATCGTTCGGGTGGCGGCAGCCGCTCGGCCTGCTCGCCAGCGTGGGCGTCGTCATCGGTGTGTTCCCCGGTGTCGTCGCGCTGAGTGATGGGGCCTGGAACACCCCGACGACACCTCTCTCGGTTCTGATCGAGGCTCAGCTGCCCGACGACGCACAGGATCGCGTGCTCGAAGAGAGTGATGAGGATGGACCGCTGATCGCACCCGGTGTGGGTGGCTACAACGTGTTGCTGGTGGGCGACGCGAGGCTTCTGCCGGTTCCCGCAGTCGAGTATCGCGACGGCGTGTCGTACGCTGTGATCGGCGACATGCCACTCGACATCAGAGACCGGTGGGCTGCGCCCGACAGTGATGCGGCCGAGGCCGTCGAGATGGCCCTCGACCAAATGGCAAGTTCGTCCACGTTGCGGGCCGGGCGACTCCTCGCACCGCTCGGGATCCGATTCATCGTGGCACCGGAGTTCGACAACTTGGTGTCGACAACCGCCGACCCACTGCCGCTGCCCGGCGGCCTGATCTCTGCACTCGAGGACCAACTCGACCTGACCTCGGTCACAGGGCTGCCGACGCTCGAAGTCTTCGAGAACACGGCGTGGCTTCCCGTGGTGAGCCAGTTGACGGGCACCACCGCGGAGGCGAGTGAATCTGCTGGTGCCGGTGCGCTCGTTCGGGCCGATCTGTCGTCGGTGTCTCCTGCGTTCCTCGGCGCGGATCACACTGCAGCATTCTCCGACGCAGTCGTCCCCGGCGTGATCCACCTGGCCGTGCCGTTCGACGAAAACTGGTCGCTCACCGTCGACGGTGAGTCGATCGAGCCTCGCCGGGCTTTCGGTGTCACCACAGCGTTCGACGTCGAGCAGCAGGGTGAGGCAGTGCTCGAATACTCGAGTCCGTCATCGCGATCGCTGCTGTTGCTTGTGCAACTGGTGCTCTGGGTTGGGGTGTTGTTCGCAGCGACCCGAGTCAGCATTCCCTTGGCCCGGCGACGTGGCCCGCTCGTTGCCGACGAAACGCTGATCGACTTCGAGGACCTCACTGGAGCGGTCCCGTTGCCGGTGCTCGATCCGGGTCTCGACATGACCGGAGAGGTTGCTCGAGCTCAGGAGCTCCCGATCGACGAGGACGGCGAAGCTGAGGAAGACGTTCTCGAGAAT
>CAXMZV010000019.1:0-17852 GCA_964199985.1 Candidatus Ilumatobacter isfjordensis
GGGTCTTCCTGCGCAGTACCGGAGTCCTATTTCTTGCGGATCTCTTGGCTCCTCCAGCTGCTATTCTCGCTAACTGTTTCGGCGACCAGTTCATCGAGATCGAGCGGCACCCCGACGTTGATGAACACCCGGCTGCGCAGCGCGGCCTTGTCCTCATAGTGGATGCCGAGTGGAACGATCTTGATGCCCGCCACTCCCTGCGCTCGTGCGCCGATTGCGATCCGCGCGGCACCGGTCTTCACGGGAGCGATCGAGGGCTCGTTGCGCGTGACACCCTCCGGGAAAATCAGAATGTTGCCAGCGTCGTCCAGAGCGTCGTAGCACGATGCGAACATCTCGTCGTTGCTCGTCGGCGAGTTGTGGTCCTCGGGCTTGTGAACCGGAATCGCTCCGATCCAATTCATGAGACGTCCAACGACCGGAACCTTCCAAATGACGTCGCGGGCGACGATCCCGGGGCGATCGGGGAGCACCCCGAGCAGGAGCAACGCATCGGACACACCACCGAAATGGTTGGCAACGTTCAACTGCGGATTACCGCTGGGGATCGGGACCGGCGAGTAGACGTCGACCTCCCGGTACAGCGACCGCGTCAGGAACGCGAAGACCTTTTCGAGGAAACGGTCCTTGCGCGACCCGCGGTGTTCGGCATCACTCACGAACGTCAGTCTCGGACATCGGCAATCGCCCACCAGTACCAGAGTCCAAAGACAACGGCGGAGAGCATGTGCCAGAGCCCATGCAGCTGGTACCACGAGTCCGGCTCGCACAGCGGGCTGTCCGATCGGCCGAGCACCCAAGATGCACCGCCAACCACAGCGAAGACAGCAATGGCCACCCAACCCCGGCGACGATGTGTGATGGCGGTCGGCCGGAGGCGGCGGCGATGGATGACGATTTCGGCGACGACGACGGCCCCCGCAACCCCGATGCTCAATGGGGCAACAACGATGGGAACCACCACGGCGAGCAACACCGCAACGAGCGCAACGCCGGCGAACGTCGCCAACTCTCGACCCGAGTCCGGCCGAAGGACGACGCGGTCGTGGTTCAACATGAAGATCACCGTGAGCAGAATCGGGAGGTCGTGCATCAGCTGCGAGCCGCTCAGTTGCGGACCGTGGAACGCCACGCTGCCCAATCCGACCGCCACGAGACATCCCGCGTAGACGAGTGAGCCCCCTCGCGGTCGGTCCGAACGAAGAACGGACACGGCGATGGTGATACCGATCAGCGAATACGCCAGGCTGCTCAGCGCATTCACGGGTTGAGCGAGCCAACCACTCCCGAGCGTCTCGCAGTCGGTCTCGCCGAGTTCGCTGAGCACAGCGCAGGTGGATGCGAGCATTGCCATCAGCCGGCGGCGGCTGCAGCTCGGCGTTCAGCTGCCCGGACGCCGTAACGCCAGATCCCCAGTGCACCCATGCCGACAGGAATCAGCACCAGCCAGGTCATCAGACGGTAGAGCAGTACGCCAGCGGTGATCTGGTTGACCCAGTCGCCACCCGCCGCAGCGGTCAACAACCCGACGAAGCCGATCTCGGCCACCCCGGCGCTGCCCGGCGTGATCGGGATCGCCGTCATTCCGGCCACCAACCCATACGCAGCAGCAATCGCCAGCCAGCCGAGTGCATCTTCGGGAATCCCGACGAAACGCAGCGTCAGTACGAGGAGCGAACACTTGGCCGCCGTCGTCGCGATAGTGGCGACCGTGCACTTCAACCATTTGCCGGACAAGTGGTCGAACGCCTCGGCGCGCTTCTGCACCAGGACCTCTCCGAGATTTTCGTCGGGCAAAGTCTTGTGGAGCCGACCCATGACCGCTCGTGCCGGGCGATCGAGCCAGCGGCCGGCAGCCCTCGTCCGCCGTTGTGAGCCGAGCGTGAATCCTGCGGTTGCAACGATGACGGCGAGCGCCACAGATGCGGTGACGATGACCGAGAAGAAGCCCGACAGTGGAACGTCGGCGAGCACGATGAGCACGCCGGCGACGGACGGCAAGATGAGGTTTGACCCGACCGAGAACACGCCGCTCCCGACGACTGCGGTGGTCGCCTCCGACGAGGACACGCCCCAGGACTGATACATCCGGAACCGGACCGGCAGGTCGCTCGGCCCGGGGATAACCGACGAGACCGCGGTCGGGCCGAGACTGGCGAGCACGCCGCGTCGAACCGCCAGCTTGTCGACGAGTGATGCGGTCAAGGCGCCCTGCGTCACGACCCAGACCATCCAGCCGAATGTGAGCGAGAGTATCTCGGCATCGGACAGCTCATTGATCGACGCGCGAACCTCGTCCCAGTCGAGGTCGTCGAACACATTGAACAGGACCCATGTCGAGAGCCCGAGCACCGCAACGACGAAGACGATGCGCAAAACCACCCGGCGGATCGTGGTGCCTCGCGATGCGGGAGTCACGGCATCGAGCAACAGCTCGGCTGGCGTGTTGCTGGACGTCGGTTCCACGCGATCGTCGCTCATGAAGGACCAGATGCTACCAAAGGGTGGTTGCGGGAGCTGATCCGTCGGGGTGCCGCGAATCAGATTGGCCAGACCTCGGCAACGGCGAGCAACTCGTCGCGAAAGTCGGGGTGTCCAATCGTGGCCAAGGCGCGAGCCCGCTCGCGCACGGTCATGCCGCGTAGCTCGGCAACGCCGTATTCGGTGATGACCACATCGACCATGTGGCGTGGGGTGGTCACGATCGAACCGGCAGGCAGCTTGGGGGTGATCCTCGACACCACGTGGCCATCCACCGACGTTGTTGACGGCAGGCAGACCAGGGATCGATCACTCAGCGCCAGCGCAGCTCCGGCGACAAAATCTTCGTGGCCACCGATGCCAGAGAACTGACGGCCCTCGATGGTGTCGGCCGTGATCTGGCCCGAGAGGTCGATGGCCATTGCCCCATTGATCGTGATCATCTGGCGGTTGCGGCTGATCACGTCCGGGGAGTTGATGATCTCGACCGGCAAGAACCGCACGTCCTCATTGCCATCGAGCCATTCGTACAACTCTGGGACACCCGCTGCGAACGTCGTCACGGAGTATCCGTCGTAGATGCCCTTGCGATCATTGGTGACCAAGCCGGCTTGGCAGAGGCGCATCAACCCGCTCGTGAACATCTCGGAATGGATGCCGTAGCCAGAACCGGGCCCTTCGGCGAGTGCGGTCGCAATGGTGTTCGGAATGCCGCCGATGCCGGTTTGGAGTGTCGCTCCGTCGGGGATGAAAGGGAGGGCGTAGGCAGCGATGGCTTCTTCGACCTCAGTGGTCGGGGCATCAGCCAGGTTGATCGGCGTGTAGTTGCCCTCGACGATGATGTCGACGTCGTCCACATGGAGTGCGTGCCGGTACTCGGGTTCGATCCCGAAGGTCCGAGGGAACTGCGGACTCGTCTCGACCAGGCAGATGCGGTCGGGGTCCGCAGCGGCGCGCTGCAATTCGGCGACGTGCGCACCGGCATGTAAGGACAGGCTCATCCAGCCGTCGGCGTCGGGTGGGGACGCCATGGTTCCGACGACGCGGGAGTTCACGCCCTCGAGCATGCTGATGAAGCCGCGAAAGTCGGACGGCACGAACTGCACGTCGACGCCCGCGCTGATCAGGAACCGTTCGGCGGGTCCGTAGAACCCGGACCGGTATGACACGCCAGGCTTCGTGAGCACGCCGAAAAGGTCGGGGAGTAATGCTCCGTTGACCGCGAAGTCCTCGAAGTCTTCTCGACTGTCGAGCGCGTGCATGAACTCGCCAGGCACCCCAGGGCCCAGCGGGATCGAAAGCGAATCGACTGGGTTGATGATGCCTGCTGCTTCGGATGGCGAGAGTCTGCGCATGCCAAGGTCCCTTCGTGTGGTGCTCTCAGTCTCGCGCTGACACCGCGACCGCTGCGAAGCGCAGGTGCGCTCCGCAGCAGAAGGTCAGTCAGCGGTGACCGCAGCGTCGACTGCGTCGACAGCATCGTTCGCCGACTCGGCGACGGCTTCCGCCGGTGCTTCGGCTTCGGCTTCAAGAACGTCGTTCTGACGCCGGATGATGCGAATGAGGGCATCGCGCCGCTCGCGGCCGGCCTCGGTGCCCATGAGGTAACCCATCGCAGATGCGAGGAGGAGCAGGAGGCCGAGTGGAATTTTTGCCTTCATAGTTTTCCTTTCTGTCGTGGTTCTTCTTCAGCACAAATTCTATTCGTGGCAGGGCAGGTAGCGGCCGTGGAAATCCAGTTGAAACTTCGCCCTCACGGTCGTTGGCCTACGCTCGCCTTTGTGAGCAATCGATTGCCCAATGACGATCGGGCTCCGGTCGATCACCTCCGGAACCACCTCGGCCGCCTGATCGGCGTCTTCATCGTCAACGCGCTCAGTCTCTACTTCATGACGTGGATCCTTCAGGGACTCACCCTTGACGGTTGGCGCGCAGCCGTCGGCGCCGTCGTCATTCTCGCCGCGGTCAATGCCGTGGTCTGGCCGCTCGTTGCCCGGTACCTCGCCGGTGCGATCCTGTGGACGGCAGGCCTGCTCGGGCTGGTCGCCAACGGGCTCATCTTGATGCTTGCCTCCGAAATCGTCCCAGTTTTCGACGTCTCGGACCTCGGTACAGCCGTCGTGGCGTCGTTGGGCATGACGGCGATGACGGCGATTGCCGGTCAGTTGCTCGCGCTCGACGACGATGCGGTGTGGCGACGCCGAACCATTCGACGCATGGTTCGGCGGCTCGGAGAGCCCGAGCAGACGGGCGTGCCTGGCGTGCTCTTCATCCAGATTGATGGACTGTCCGAATCGGTGCTGCGGCGTGCCTTGAGCGACGGTTACCTGCCGACGCTGGCGAAGTGGATCAGATCAGGCACACACCACATCACCGGATGGGAGTGCGACCTGTCATCGCAGACCGGTGCCAGCCAGGCCGGAATCCTGCACGGCAACAACAGCGACATGCCTGCATTCCGGTGGTACGACAAAGAGGCTGGCAAGGTCTTCACAACGAATCGACCGAAGGACGCTGCCGAGATCGAACGTGGGCGGTCCGACGGGCACGGCCTGCTCGCCGACGGGGGAGTGTCGCGATCAAACGTGTTCTCCGGAGACAGCCCTGAC
The DNA here is from genome assembly GCA_964199985.1 of Candidatus Ilumatobacter isfjordensis. Taxonomy (GTDB): domain Bacteria; phylum Actinomycetota; class Acidimicrobiia; order Acidimicrobiales; family Ilumatobacteraceae; genus Ilumatobacter_A; species Ilumatobacter_A isfjordensis. Next base: position 5,091 of record CAXMZV010000019.1, read on the forward strand.
TCGATGCTGACCTTCAGTACCGTCACCGATCGCGGCCGGCCCTCGGGCAAGGGCTTCACCTACTTCGTCGCGAGCCCGTACGCGCTCACGCGCCTGATCGTGCTCAGCGGCGCCGATGTCGCACGTGAGGTCGCTGCGTCCTGGCGAGCTCGGCGGCGAGATACGGAGCCCAGGCTCAAGCGAGGCGGCATCTACCCTGTGCTTCGCGCGGCGACGACAGTGATGCTGCGAGACATCACCGTTTCCACGCTGCTGAGTGACATCTACCGTGGCGTCCCGTCGGCGTACGTGGACTTTGTCGGATACGACGAGGTTGCACACCATTCAGGGATCGCTGCTCATGATGCGCTCGAGACGCTTTACCGCCTCGATGAACAATTCGCTCGAATCGAACGGGTCATTGCGGAAGCGCCCCGTCCGTACCACGTCGTGGTGCTCTCGGACCACGGCCAGACGCAAGGGGCGACGTTCCTCCAACGGTATGGCACGACCTTGCCCGACCTGGTCGCGTCGCTCGTCGAACAGGGCCAGGACGTGCAGAGCCCAGCACTTTCTGATGAGGGCTGGGGCAACATCAACGGAGTCTTCAGTGACACGATCCGACGTGAGGACAGTCGGCTCTCCGGCCTGGTCCGTGTGATCATGCGACGTCGAACAACCGACGGCGAGGTCGTGCTTGGTCCCGCTGCGCGCGATGACACGGCGACCACCGAGGCGTCTGACGTCGTTGTCCTGGCGTCGGGGAACCTCGGTCTGATCTCGTTCCCGCACATCGACGGAAGGGCAACGATCGAGACGCTTGCGGAGCGTCATCCCGGGCTGATCAGGAGCTTGGCGGCACATCCCGGGGTCGGATTTGTCCTGGTGCGCTCCGAGACGGTCGGTTCGATCGTGATGGGCAGCAATGGTGTGCACTACCTCGACGACGGACGCATCGAAGGGGTCGACCCGCTCGCCCCGTTCGGCCCGAACGCCGCGGACCACGTGCGACGCACGGATTCGTTCGCGAACTGTCCGGATCTCCTCGTCAACAGTTTCTTCGACGCAGAAATCGACGAGGGTGCGGCCTTCGAAGAACTCATTGGTTTCCACGGAGGGCTCGGTGGCAAGCAGGCCGAGCCGTTCCTGCTCTCGCCGCGCTCGTTTGCACTGCCCGATGGGCCGATCGTCGGCGCCGAATCGATTCACCACATCCTCAAGGGGTGGCTGCACGCCGCAGCGGATCCGGACGCCGCACGACCCTGGGAGGCGCTCGCGGAGTCGCACGCATCATCCGCCTTTGATCGGCTGCCCCCCGGAGCCTGATCGCAGAAACGCACGCTCTCGTCGGCGCGGGCTGACCGGGCGACCACTCAGTCGCGGCTCATCATCCCGAGAGCTTCGAGTTCCAGATCGACATACGCCTGCCCGCTGACGTCGATGATCACCTCGCGGATGCTGCCTCCGGTGAATGCGAATGGCGCCTGGTAGGCGGTGGTGCTGACCGGGCCGCCGGGGTCCTTGCCGACATTGAGACCTTCGCCGGCCAGCATGAACTTGCCCGGTTGGGTCTTGATGGCACGCTGTCCGACCTGCTCGTCGTTGATGTACAGGGTGGCAGTTCCGGTCGCGCTGTGTTGCTCGTCGTTGCTTTCCTTGTCGAACGACACGCCGAGGATGACGTTGCCCGTCGGGATGTTGACGTCAGAGACGATCTCCTGCTCGACTTCGCCGAGCCAGTTGTAGGAGTAGTGCAGCCGTGAGTTCTTGACGAAGAGTGCATGGCCACCGAATCGTCCACCGTGTGAGAACAGGACGCCTTGCGTGTCACCAGCATCGATCGTCACTTCGGCGGCGATCTTGTACGACCGATTCCGGACGTTGGCGGCCGCGCCCTCGGGAACCTCGGCGGTGTTCGGCCGGTAGACGTATCGGTCGCGCGGCGGCGCCAACTGCGGACGGGGTGTCGTGAGGACGGCGACGGCCCCGCGATCTTCGAGCGGAAAGCCCTGGTACTTGCCGGCCTCGTGGTACCACAATGCTGTGAGTTGTTGGAGTTTCTCCGGGTGTGCCTCTGCGAGGTTGTGGGTCTCGCTGCGGTCTTCATCGACGTGGTAGAGCGCCCACTCGTCGGCGCTGAAGTTGCTCCAGTCGGCGATCGTGGGATGGACGGTGTTGGCCTTCCAACCCTTGTGATAGATGCCGCGACTGCCGAGCATCGAGTAGAACTGCGTGTCCTTTCGTGTCTCGGCATCCGCGTCCTCGAAGCTGTAGCCGATGCTGGTGCCTTCGAGGTCCCACTGCGTGTATCCCTTGACTTCGGTGGGGAGTTCGAGCCCAAGCATCTCGTAAATCGTGGGCGTCACATCGGTGACGTGGCAATACTGATCGCGGATCTCGCCCTGGGCCGCAATGCCGTTCGGCCAGCTGATGATGAACGGGTCACAAATGCCGCCGTTCCAGGCGTATCGCTTCCACATCTTGTGCGGGGTGTTGAACGCCATTGCCCAACCCGTGGCGTAGTGGTTGTAGGTCTCTGGGCCACCGAGCACGTCGAGGTACTTGAGGTTCTCCTCCATCGAGTCCGGAACGCCGTTGAAAAACTTGTTCTCGTTGACCGATCCGTTCGGGCCGCCCTCACCGCTGGCGCCGTTGTCTGAAATGACGACGATGATCGTGTTGTCCAGCTCACCGGACTGTTCGAGAAAGTCGATGACGCGCCCGAGTTCGTGGTCGGTATGGGCGACCATGCCGGCGTAGACCTCTCCCATCCGGGTGAAGAGTCGCTTTTCGTCGTCGTCCAAGGTGTCCCACGGGCGAACAACGTCCAGCTCAGACCACGGCTTGCCGTCAGGGTTCGTGGCATCGATGAGCGGATTGGTCGGAGACAGATCGGTGTCGGGTGGAATGATGCCCATCTCCTTTTGACGCGCAATCGTCTCGTCGCGCACTGCTTCGTACCCCTCGTCGAACCGGCCCTTGTAACGGTCGGCCCACTCGGGGGCAACGTGGTGCGGGGCATGCGCCACGCCAGGGCAGTAGTACATGAAGAACGGCTTGTCCGGAGCGATCTGCTTCGCGTCGGAGATGAACTCGATCGCCTTGTCCGCGATGTCGGCGCTGAAGTGGTAACCGTCTTCGGGCTGCGACGGCTGCTCCACCGGGTGGTTGTCGTAGATGAGATCCGGATTCCATTGGCTCGTGTCGCCGCCGTTGTACCCCTGGTCGACCAGAACCTCAGAAATGGGTGCCGTTTCGAACGGGATATCGCCGTTGGAGTTCGGGAACCCCGTCGTGGCTTCGCCGATGCAGGCCATTCCGACGGTGGTGTGGTTCCGGCCGGTGAGCATCGCGGCCCGCGACGGTGAGCACAGTGCGGTGGTGTGGAACTGGGTGTAGCGGAGCCCGCGATCCGCGATGCGGTCCATCGTGGGGGTTTCGATGGGTCCGCCAAACGAGTTGAACGCAGAAAAGCCGACGTCGTCCCACACGACGTACAGCAGGTTGGGTGCTCCTGCTGGCGGTTTTGGTTGCTCGTACGGGCTCCAATCGGGGACCGAATCACGAATGTCTTCGTTGACGACACCATCACGGTGATCCGGCGGGGGCTTCTCGGCCATCTTCGGGTGTCTCGTGGCACTCGGCTCCGCTGGTTTGACCGAAGGCTGATCTTGCTCGTGGTCATCCTCGTCGTGCAGAACGAGGTGCAAACGCTCGTGACCACGAAGCTCACGAGCGAACGACTCTCCATCTACCCGATCGCGAACATCATCTCCACGATCGTCGGCGCCTCACTGGCTGGATTGCTGGGGGCGACCCTCTCGGTACCCCTGCTCGCCATGACGATTCGGATCAGCCGACGCACGGGCGACGATCAATCTGCCAGCGGCGAGCTTCCAGCACATGGAAGAAGAACACGACGACGAGATCGACGCGGGTAGCGATACCAAGAACTCTGAGTCAGGTGAGGCCGGCGGATCAGGACGTCGCGCACCCGGATGGGTGATCCATGCACTGATCGTGTTCGCCACCGTGATCGGAGTCGTCTCCGGGCTCAACGTGTGGGTCGAACGGCAACTGCTCGACACCAATGAGTGGGTGAACGTGGCTGACGAACTCCTGGCTGACGATGAGGTGCGCGCGCTGCTTGCCTCGTATCTCGTCGACGAGCTCTACGAGGCCGTTGATGTCGCTGATGAACTCAGCACCCGCCTGCCCGAAGATCTCGACGGACTGGGCGGGCTCCTGGCAGCTGCCCTGCGCGATCCGGCCACGGACGGGGTCAATCGGCTCCTCGAAGCCGATCTGGTTCGCGGGTTGTGGAGCGAGGCGCACGACACGGCGCACGGAACGCTGGTCAACATCCTCAAAGATGAGACTGGGCCTGCTGTCAAACAAGTCGGCATGGAGTTCGGACTGTCGTCCGATGTCCTCGACAAGCTGCCAGAGGACATCGGCAGAGTCACGATTATCGAATCCGAGGAGCTCGCTGCGGCGCAGGACGCCGTGGCGTCTGGTCGAGACTCTGAGTGTCATTCTGTTTCTCCTGGTCCTCGTGCTCTATGTAGCAGCGGTGTATCTCGCCGGACAGCGACGGCGTGAGGCGATCCGCGAGGTCGGCCTGGCTCTCGTCATCAGCAGCGTGCTGGTGTCGGTGGGTCTCCGGATCGCTGTCGGGGCCGTCGAAGGTGCTGTGGGGGACGCCTCGGGAGCGCAGGGCGCCGCCCGAGCGGTGACAGAAATCGGGACGGAACTGCTCCGCGGCATCTTTATGGCTGGGCTGGTATTTGGGGCGCTCATCGCGGGGTACGCGGCGTTGGCCGGCCCGTCCAGCATTGCGAAGCGACTCCGAGAGATGCTCGTCCCGGTGCTACTGGCCAAGCCCATCGTTGCCTGGTCGGCGGCGGATCTTCATTGCACTGTTCGCCGCTGCGATGGAGGCACTTCGCCGGCAACTCGCGCGTGAGTTCCCCGAGGAGCGGCCGGTTAGCGCTGTTCCTGCGGACGGTGCGTCCACAGGCTCCGACGCGCCTGGGTGACGGGCGCTTCGTCGTCCTCCGACGGTGGCTCGGACGATTGGCCGTTGTTGGACATCCAACGTACGTAGCGTTCCGTGAGCCACGGTGCGCTCGCCCCATGAGCAACGACGCTGAACAACACGGTGATCGTTGCGACCTGAACAATGCGGTCGGTGCCTGCGAGGTTCGACTCCTCGATGATCGTGAGCATGAACACGATGGTGGCCAGCCCGCGCGGCCCGAACCATCCCGTGAACGCCATGGTGGGTCGATCCGCGCCCGAACCGATGAGTGACAGCGCAACCGGCACCATCCGCACCGCGGTGAGACTGAGTACCGCGTAGACGACGGTGGTGAGGTCGAGGTCCTTGACACCGGTGCCAATGAGGATTGCGCCGAAGACGAAGAACGTCACGGCGCTCAGCACGCCGCCCACCTCCTCCATCAGTCGAGTCGTCGAGGCTGTCGTCGCCGCGCCCAGGCGTCGGCCGTACACCAGACCGGCCACGAAGGCCGCGATGAAGCCGCTTCCGCCCAGCTCAGCGGTCGTCGTATACGCAACTGCTGCTGCGGCGAGGGGCACGACCTGTGCCCACGCTTCGTCGAGCCATCCGCGTCGCTTTGAGGCGGCGACCACGAACCCGACCGCGAGCGCGACGACGAGTCCGACAACGGTCGCGATGCCGATCTCCTTGACGAGATCGACAATGATCTCGCCTTCGAACGTTGGGGCTTCCTCCAGCTCGGCGAACGCGACGGCGGCGAACAGCAACGGCACGCACACTCCGTCGTTCAAGCCGCTTTCGACGTTGAGGCCCTGGCGCACCCGGGAGGGCAACCGCTTGTCCGACACCACCGTCTGGCCGAGCGCAGCGTCGGTCGGTGCGAGTAACACCGCCAGCACGATTGCCTCGAAGAACAGAAGGTCAGGGAACAGCCAGAGTGCGACACCAGCACCGAAGATGATGGTGAGCGGCAGGCCAATGCCGAGCAACCGTGATGGGAACCCGGCCTCGTGAGAGAGCCGCCGGGCGTCGAGCGATGAGGCATCGCTGAACAGCACCAGTGCAAGGGTCAACTCGGCCAGGAGCCTGATGTCGCCCACAGCGATTCCCGCATCCATCGTGTCGAAGACTTCGTTGCCGAGCAAGAATCCGACACCGGCGAACAGAATTGCGGGCGTGAATGCCGACCCGCGGAGTCGACCGGACACGGCGGCGAACGCGATTAACGCGATTGAGACCTCGGTGATGGCCCAACCCATCGGTCAGGTCCAGCTCGTGAGTGTCTCGTCCTGAACAATGATTCGAAGCAGCGGCACGCGGGAACGTTAACCCGAACGTGGCATTGGGTGGCGCTCGCTGATCGAAGGTTTCAATGGAGCGTTGAGGTTCTAGAGTCCCACGAGTGCCCAGCGATCGGAAGCTGATGTTCGGCATCGATCGTTGGCCAATTGTGGGGGGCATTGCTGAGGTCGTCAGCCAGACCTACGCGTCATGGCGTGAGGACCGCACGCTTCGACTCGGCGCCGGGCTCGCCTACTACGCCCTCTTCACGATCGTGCCGTTCCTCGCGCTGACAGCAGCGCTTGCTGAACAGCTCTTCGGCCTCATCGACATGGCGAGCTACCTGACGGATCGGCTTGAGCAACTGGGCGTCGTCGAGGCAAACGTTGCTGGCGAGTCCATCGCTACGGAGCTGAATCGCCGTTCGGTCACGTCGTCGTTAGGAATCATCGGGGCCAGTTCGTTGCTCTTTGCGTCGTCGCTGGTCTTCCTTGCTCTCGTCGATGCGATCAACACGATTTGGAATGTGCCGGTGAGGAGCGGGTTGCGGAACTCGGTCCGGCGGCGACTCGTCTCGTTTCTGATGGTGCTTGTCACCGGCGTCGTGCTGATTGCCACGCTGGCGCTGTCGACGGTGACCGGTGTGATCGAGCGATTCGTCCCGGGATCGATTGAGATCGCCGGCTCACTGTTCGCGCTCCTCGGGGGACTTGTCTCGGCATCGTCGCTCGCGGTCGCGTTGGCGTTGTTGTTCCGCTACGTCGGGCCCGTGCGTGCCCCATGGATTCCCACTGTTTCCTCCGCTCTGGCCACGGCCTTCCTGATGGTGGTCGGCGCCCAGGCCATTTCGTGGTATCTCACCCGATTTGGCGGAGCGTCAATGAGTGGGGCGTTTGGCGCTCTGCTCGCAATGTTGTCCTGGGTCTACTACGAGGCGCAGATCCTGCTCGGGGGTGTGCAGCTGGTCAAGACGCTGACCACGCGCCGAGGTCTGCTGCCCGCAGCGGATCCTGAATCGCCGAACCGCTGACGGGCGACTGTTCATGTCGCCCGGACGGGTCGACCCTATGATTCGACAATGTTCCGACCAGCAGCACTGGATTCCGCATGACCGCGAGTGCGTATTCAATCGACGGGCGCACATTCACCTTCGAATCGCGCCTCGCCAACGCTGCGCCGATCGGTTCGTACGTCACCATCGAGACCGAGAGCGGCACGTACCTCGGTCAGGTGCTCGACTTGAGTGTCAGCGCGGGCACTGCGGCACCGGACTCAACTGCTGTTCCATCGATCTCGGGTCGCGGCCTGCTGTTGTCACAGATTGCTGACGGACAGTTCACTGGCCTCGACCGTTCCGACGTCTTCGGTGATGGGGTCGTCGCTGCTGCGGGCCCCGATCTCGTGGCAGCACACCTCGCGTCTGGACTCGGCTCCTCCGGAGTCGCGCTCGGGGAGCTCCAGCGCCCGCGGGGTGTCGCTGCACAGCTGCGTCCACAGGGATTCGGACGCCACACCTTTCTCTGCGGACAGTCCGGCTCGGGAAAGACATACACCCTCGGCGTGATTCTCGAGCGACTCCTCCTCGAAACCGATATCAAGATGTGTGTCATCGACCCGAATTCCGACTATGTCAACCTCGGATCGGTGCAGGCCAGGGAATCCACAGGGTTCTCCGAATCCGAATACCAAGAACTGGCGCAGAGATATGAGGCTGTGTCGGCCGGGATCCACGTGTTCGGTGGCGAGCACGCCGACAGCCGGATGCAAGTGCTGTTCGGTCGGCTGTCGTTCCGGCAACAGACGATGGTGCTCGGGCTCGATCCGATCGCCGATGCCGAGGAATACAACGCGTATGTCCGCATCGTCCGGGGCCTCGACAGTGAGGGATTCAGCCTGGATGACGTGATGACGAAGATCAGGTCGACGTTCGACGAGGGCGCCCGGCGCCTCGGGCTGCGAATTGACAACCTCGGCATCCATGAGCAGTCGATCTGGGCCGGTGGGGACGAACCGGTGATGGAGCAGTTGTCCTCCGGTTGGCGGATGATGATCGCCGACACCGGCAGCCTGCCTTCGGCAACGGAGGCATCCATTGCTTCCGCGGCTCTGCTGACCTATCTCTGGGATCGTCGACGCGAGCGCGAGCCGATGATCATTGTCATCGACGAAGCGCACAACGTGTGCCCACAGAATCCGACTGACAGCAACCAGGCGTTGGCGACCGAGACCGTTGTCCGTATCGCCGGCGAAGGTCGCAAGTACGGCCTGTACTTGCTGCTGTCGACGCAGCGGCCATCCAAGGTGCACCAGAACGTGATCTCGCAGTGCGACAACCTGTTGCTGATGAAGATGAATTCGGCGTCGGACCTCCAGAGCCTGTCCGACACGTTCTCATACGCACCAAAGGGTCTGATCGACCTGGCGGCCGGGTTCGGGCTCGGTGAGGGACTCGCTGCCGGCAAGATCGCACCTGATCCGCTGTTGTTCAAGAGCGGTAGTCGGTTGACGCGTGAAGGTGGCAGCGACGTCCCGTCGACCTGGGCGCGATGACGTCGAACGATGAACGGGGCCCTGGCCGTCATCGGGCTGGGGTCGCTGAGGCGAGTCCCGTATTTGGGGATGTCCGACGAAGAGCTGACACGTCGGAGCGGTTTCTTCCCCCGTTGGCTGGCCTCCGTTGGATTCGCGACCGGATTGTTGATGACGGTGGTGCCGTTCGTCGCCCAGCCGATGGGCCTGGCCTTTCCCGCGTGGGTCTTCCTCGTCAGCGTCGTGGTCCTGGTCACCGACCCCGACCACGACCCACGACCCAGAGAGCGAGGTGGAGCGTGGCACGCTGTGACGACGTGTGGTTAGATGGCCACTTCGTACGTCGACAAGGGAGAAAACATGCCAAACGGGCAGCCGAACATCTTGGTGTTGTGGGGCGATGACATCGGTATCAGCAACCTGAGTTGCTATTCGAATGGTCTGATGGGATATCAGACGCCGAACATCGACCGGATCGCCAAAGAGGGCGCGATGTTCACCGACTACTACGGTGAGCAAAGCTGCACGGCTGGTCGAGCTGCGTTCATCACCGGACAGAACCCGTATCGAACCGGGCTGACCAAGGTCGGTATGCCAGGCGCCGATCTAGGCCTCCGCGACGAGGACCCGACCATCGCGACAGCCCTCAAGGAGCAGGGCTACGCAACCGGCCAATTCGGCAAGAACCACTTTGGTGACCGCGACGAATTCCTGCCGACCAACCACGGCTTCGACGAGTTCTTCGGCAACCTCTACCACCTGAATGCTGAAGAAGAGCCGGAAGATCCGGACTACCCGACGCCCGAGGAGTTCCCGGACTTCCGCGAGAACTTCGGGCCGCGCGGCGTCATCCACAGCTACGCCGACGGCCGAATCGAAGACACCGGCCCACTCACCAAGAAGCGGATGGAGACCGTTGACGACGAGGTCATCGTCCCGGCACAACGGTTCATCAAAGACGCCGCCGAGAGCGACACGCCGTTCTTCGTGTGGTTCAACACCACGGGCATGCACTTCCGCACCCACATTGCCGACGAGATCCGCGGGCAGTCTGGCCGCTGGCAGTCGGAGTATCACGACGGCATGGTCGAACACGACAAGCGCATCGGGTCGATGCTCGACCTTCTCGACGAGCTCGGCCTCGCGGAAGACACCATTGTCGTCTACGGCACCGACAACGGTGTCCACATGAACACCTGGCCCGATGGCGGGATGACCCCGTTCAGAAACGAGAAGAACTCGTCCTGGGAAGGTGCATTCCGTGTGCCGTCGCTGGTCCGATGGCCCGACAAGATCGAAGCAGGAATCGTGCTCAACGACATCATGAGCCACGGCGATTGGTTCCCAACGTTCCTCGCTGCTGCCGGCAACCCTGACATCGCCGAGCAACTGAAGTCTGGACAGGACCTCAACGGCACCGAATACAAGGTGCACCTTGACGGCTACAACCAGTTGCCCTATTTGACGGGTGAGTCCGACAAGAGTGCGCGTGACCACTTCTTCTACGTGTCCGACGACGGCGACCTGATGGCGTTGAGATTCAGCAACTGGAAGATCCTGTTCATCGAACAGCGTGCTCCGGGCACGCTGCTCGTGTGGGCGGAACCGTTCACCGAGCTGCGCGTGCCCAAGATCTTCAACTTGCGCACCGATCCGTTCGAACGCGCCGACATCACGTCCAACACGTATTACGACTGGATGATCAGCCACGCCTATCTGCTCGTTCCGGCCCAGGCGTATGTCATGAAGATGGCGGCATCGCTGGTCGAGTTCCCGCCCCGCCAGGAGTCCTCGAGCTTCAACGTGAGCCACATGCTCGAGAAGCTCCAAGCGGGCATCGCGAGCACATGACCGACTGGGCCCGTCCGCGGGCCCAGCGGCGGGCATGAGCCACGTGGGGTTTCGCACGGTGTTACGAGAGAGAGAGTTGAAGTGTGATGAGTGAGTCTTCGGTGACCGAGCGCCTGCTTCCTTCTTGGCGCGACGGTATGACCCGTTGGGCGCTGATCGAGTTCCTCGACGCCAGCGGCGAACTTGCGCCCGAGGACCGGCTGGCGGTCTTCGACAACGACGGAACGCTCTGGTGTGAAAAGCCGCGCTATGCCCAACTCGACTTCTTCGTCTGGCAGCTGCGGCAGAGCGTCCAACAACGCCCAGAGCTGCGTGACGTTCCCGAATTCGGCGCGATCCTCAGCGGCGACATGGCGACCGTCGCCGACCTCGGGTTGGGTCGCATCGCGGTGGCACTGCTCGGATTGTTCGAAGGCATCGAGCCCGAAGCGTTCGAGGCAAGCGTCCGGTCGTTTTTCGCCGAGACCCGGCATCCCGACCACGGCCTGCGGTACGACCAGATGGTGTACCAACCGATGTTGGAGCTGATGTCCGAACTCGAACGTCGCGGCTTCACGAACTGCATCGTCAGCGGCGGCGGTACCGAGTTCGTCCGAGCGATCAGTCAACGTGTCTATCGCGTTCCACAGGAACGCGTGGTCGGCACGCTCGTGTCCTACGCGTTCGAGCGCCGCAACGGGCGTGCGGTGTTGCTCCGCACGACCGGTATGCAGGGTGGGGCCAACGAGGGCGCGGCAAAGATCGACAACATTCAGATCGCGCTTGGCCGTCGACCCGCCCTCGCTGCAGGCAACTCGCCTGGCGACGCCGAGATGCTCGAGTACACCAGTACCGGCGATGGGCCTCGGGTCGCCATCCTCGTCAATCACGACGACGCGGATCGGGAGTACGCCTACGAGAGTGAAGCCGGAACCTTCGTTGCCGACGAGCAGGTGACGGACACCGCGGAGCGCCTGGGGTGGACCCAGATCAGTATGCGGGACGACTGGGCCGGAATCTTTCCGAACCGATGAGTGCGACTCCCGGTGACGACTCTGTCTCCCGGTTCTACAACGAGCATCCGTATCCGCCACCGATCGACGATCTCGAGACGTACCGGCGTGCGTGGGCCGATGGTTCTCGCCAACGAATCGCGCACTTCCGTCTCTGGCCGACGAGCCCGTTCCGAGACGACCACTCGATCCTCGTCGCCGGTTGCGGAACCTCGCAGGCGGCGAAGTACGCCGCCCGCTACCCGCATGCCCAGGTGGTCGGGATCGACGTCAGCGCCACGAGCATTCGAGCCACGCGCGATCTTGCTTCTCGACATCAGCTGACGAATCTCGATGTCCACCAGCTGGCCATCGAGGACGTCGCGAGCCTGGGCGCGTCCTTCGACCACATCGTCTGCACGGGCGTGCTCCACCACCTTGACGATCCCGCCATCGGCCTCGGTGCACTTCGCTCGGTGCTCGCGCCGTCGGGTGCCATCGACTTGATGCTCTATGCGCGATATGGCCGAACGGGCGTGGCGATGATCCAGGAGTACTGCCGGATGCTGGATGTACAGCCCGAGCCCCGCGCAATCGAGGACCTCGTCGCCTCGTTGCGAGAGTTGCCCATCGGACACCCGATCGGACACCTGCTGCGCAACACGCCTGACTTCGCCGATGACGACGCCTTGGCCGATGCGCTGCTCAACCCCCGCGAGCGCGCCTATTCGGTTCCTGAGGTGTTTGACCTGCTCGACGAGAGCGGTCTTCGATTTGGCCGCTGGGTGCGGCAGGCGCCGTACCGGCCACAGTGCGGGGTGATGAGTGGGCTGCCGCACGGCCGACAGATTGCATCACTGCCGCTCGCCGAACAGTTCGCAGCACTCGAGCTGTTCAGAGGCACGATGGTGCGCCACAGCCTGATTGCACGACGTGCTGACGACTCGCGGTTGGAGCCCTCGTTCGGTGGCACCGACTGGCAGCGCTTCGTCCCGCACCGTGTCGCCACGGCCGCAGTGATCGACGACAAGCTTCCGGCGGGGGTCGCGGCGGCGTTGCTGAACCGGGCGCATATGTACCCCGACCTGGTGTTGTTCGCCACCGCCGACGAGCGGGTGATGTTCGAGT
>CAXMZV010000020.1:0-17676 GCA_964199985.1 Candidatus Ilumatobacter isfjordensis
CAGCAGTCATGCGCCGCCGCGGCAGACGACCTGGCATGGTCGGCGCGCTGCTCATCGGTGCTGCGGGGGCCGCTATCGCTGCCACCGGTGGGCAGCTCAGGTTCTTCCCCCTGTTCGTCGTCGGCATGATTCTCTTCGGCGCCGGTCAAGCCTCAACCCTGCAGGGCCGGTATGTGGCGGCTGACCTTGCTGAGCGGGATCACCAGGCGACGGCAATCGCGGCGATCGTGTGGATCGGTGCGCTGGGAGCCATTTTCGGTCCGTTGCTGTCCCCGTTCGAAAGGGCGGTCGCAAGGAGCGTCGGGCTCGATGAGCTCATTGGACCGTTCGTGTTCGCCGCCTTCTTGTTCCTGATCGCCGCGGCGGTGGTGTGGACGCGGCTTCGGCCGGATCCGCTCGCAGTGGTCGGCGGGATTGACCCGCATGCGGCACGAACGCGTCCGATCAAGCAGGTGCGTGCGTCCGTCGGTGTCATCGCCCAGTCGTCCAATGCCAAGTTGGGCTTTGCCGCGATGGCGATCTCGCAGGCGGTGATGGTCGGCGTGATGACGATGACGCCACCGCACATGAAGGATCACGACCACGCTGACTTGTCGGCGTTCGTCATCGCCGTGCACATCCTCGGCATGTACGGGCTGGCCCCGTTTGTCGGCCGCGCCGTCGAGCGAATCGGACGAGTCCGTTCAATTCAGATCGGCGCGGTCGTACTCGGCTGTGGGACGTTGGCGACGGTGCTCGCTGGGTACGTCCCGGCGCTGATGTTCATCGGTCTGTTCTTCCTCGGACTCGGTTGGAACATCGGCCTGATCGGCGGGTCGACACTACTCACGACGTCGGTGCCCGCGGAATCGAAGGTCGAGGTGCAGGGCACGTCGGACCTCACGATGAGTTTCTGCGGAGCACTCGCAGCGTTCAGCTCCGGCTTCGTCAAACAGTCGTTCGGCTTCCACCTGCTCGCCAATGCTGCGGCTGTACTCGCCGGCTGCTTGCTCGTCTACGCCTGGCTCACCGCCGCCCGCATGCGAGCCGTCCCGACCCCCGCCTGAGCCGAACTCCCGACGACCGACCCTCGCGCCGACGAACGTCCCCTCCAGCAGTGGCGAGAATCGGCAGGACCGCCCATCTCGCTGGTCAGCCGACGAACTTCCCCTGCTCGGGTGGTCTTTGTCGGCTGCGCAATTCGTGGTGGATGGCGGCGATCTCGTCGAGGCGGCCGGACAGCCGACGTTCGTGGTCGGCGCGACTGATGCGCGTGACACTCCAGCCGAACCGGGCGGCGGCGATGTCTCGCCGCCGGTCAGCGAGCGCCCCAGCGGTTCCTTGGTGTGTCGGAAAGACATCAACCTCGATTGCCCAGTTGAGCTCGGGGACTGCGAGATCGAAACGGATCGAATGATCACCGAGATCGAGCGGATGCTGCCGGACGAGACGGAGGACGCCGCGACGGGCCAAACCCTCGCCGACGACAACCTCAGCATGGGACTCTGCTGGACCGCCAGCGACTCGCGAGCCGACAGCTTCCATGAAGCAACGGACCCACGGCCGACGTTGCACGAAATCGGTGCCGATCAGCAGCATGTCGACCTCGTCGAGGTCGCTGTCGTGCATCGCCTGCTCGATGACCGACCGCAACGTGTGATTTGTGACGAAGCGAGCCAGGTCCATCGCCGTTCGGCCCGGGCTCATCACACGAATTCCGTCTCGTCGTCTGTGTGCATCGGCCGGTCGCACTGTGTCCGAATGGAAGGTGACGACACCGGGCTGGGTCGTGATCGGGTGACTGTTGCGGGGGGCAGTGATGTGGACTCGTCTGTCTGCAGGTAGGAGGCGAAAGTCGTGCAGTCGTCCAGCGGTCGGACCCCCAATCACTGCTTCGGAGTGGGCCAAACAGATCTCGGTGCACCGCATCAACTCAGTCACCGGGGCGCTCGGCGATCGGTACGCGCCTCGGATGTTCTGCGCGAGCGCCCCGTTTGACCGAAGTGTCTCGATCTGGTGGCGTGTGAGGCCGGCCGCCTCGAGCTGTTGGAGCGTGGCAACGCCGTGTTGCCTGGCAAAGAGGCGATGGGCATCCACCGGAAGGTACGTCATATTGTCTCCCTGAATCACGTGATGTGTTCGGGAGGGAGCCGGTGAGAGAATGCTACCCACGAACGGCACGGCCGCCAGCCGAGCGATACCCCGGGCAGCGGCGGTGTTCGTCGGCTCGGGCGCCGCTGATATTCACGTGCCGACAAACATCGCCCAGGCACGGGGTGTTTTGTCGGCGCAACGCTGGATGGGTCAGGAGTTGCGGAGGCGCTTGCTGAGTTCGTTGAGGCGTTTCTTCTCAGCGCCGCTCAGGGAATCCATGCCGTTGGCGCCGATCTTGTCGAGCAAGCCGTCGAGTTCGGCCTGATCAGCCGCGGACGGGCCGACGGGAGGCGCGGTGGGGGCGGGGGCGTTCTGCCACGGGCCATCGACGACGCTTCCGCCGCCGGAACCGCGTGAGCCGCGCGAGCGCTTCTGCTTCGGCGCCTTGCGTCGCTTCGACGGACTTCTGGAACCGGTGCCAGCGCCCGGCAGGTCGATGTGGGGAATCGGCCATCCGGTCGCAAGACCGAGTGAACGGCCGGCAACGAGTGCAGCAGCCACCGAGATGAGCAGGAAGAGCACCGCACCGCCTGCACGGGAACCGGTGAACTGGAGGAGACGGAGCAACGTGAAGACGCCGGCGATTGCCCAGAGCGGCACGACCTCGAACCATTTCACGCCCGGGTACGTGGCGGCGTAGACCCAGATGCCGCCAAGGAACAGCGTGCCGAGGCCGAGGTCGGCGCTCGTGAAGTCGAACTCGTTGTTGAACGCGCCGAGCACAGTCAGAGCGATGGCCGGGGTGATGGTTGTGGCGAGTACCCAGATCACAAAGCGGTTGCGGCCGAATAGTGCTTCGACGTGCTGGCCGAACAACCAGAAGAAGACAACGCCCAGGAGCGCAAAGAAGTCGGGTGGCTCGGCGATGGGCCACGTGATAATTCGCCAGACCTCACCGTTGCGGACCTCGGGAGCAAAGAAGACGAGCTTGAAGAACGCCGTTTGGCTCGCCGCCCACAAGAACATCGTGGCGATCGCCAGACCGCACATGATGTCGGTCGTGGTTATGTCGTATTTGCCGGCACGGAACCATCCGTCGTTCGGGCGCCGGCGGAACATCGCTTGCATGTAGTCGGACATCGGCGACCACGGTACCTGGCGAGATCGAGCCAGACCCAGCATGCCCTGAGGACGTTCCCGAGCAAGGTCCTCGGTGCCCTGCGCGTCGCGCCGGTGGGCAGGGCACAATGGGGCCGTGATCACGCGTCCGCCTGCAGGCACGATCCCTGAAGCGCCGGGCTCGTACCAGTTCAAGGATCGCAACGGCCGCGTGATCTACGTCGGC
This sequence comes from Candidatus Ilumatobacter isfjordensis, assembly GCA_964199985.1. Taxonomy (GTDB): domain Bacteria; phylum Actinomycetota; class Acidimicrobiia; order Acidimicrobiales; family Ilumatobacteraceae; genus Ilumatobacter_A; species Ilumatobacter_A isfjordensis. The sequence continues at coordinate 3,419 of CAXMZV010000020.1, forward strand.
AAGGCATCGAACCTCCGTCAACGCTTGTCGAACTACTTCCAGAACCCGCGCAACATGCACGCTCGTACGGCGCAAATGGTGCGCACGGCGGAGTCGGTCGAGTGGACGATTGTCGCCAACGAGGTCGAAGCCTTGATGCTGGAGTACAGCCTCATCAAGCAGCACGACCCGCGGTTCAACGTCCGTCTGCGTGACGACAAGAGCTACCCATTCCTCGCCGTGACATCGAGTGAGCAGTGGCCGCGCGCCCAGGTGATGCGGGGGCACAAGCGCAAAGGCACCCGCTACTTCGGGCCGTACGCACACGCCTACGCGATCCGCGACACGCTCGACCTGTTGCTGCGCAGCTTCCCCGTCCGCACATGCACGCAGGGCAAATTCAACGAGCACGAGCGCCTCGGCCGACCATGTCTGCTGTTCCATATCGAGAAGTGTTCCGGACCCTGCGTCGGCGAGATCGAGGAAATGCCCTACCGCCAGCTCGTCACCGAGTTGTGCCAATTCCTCGACGGCGACACGGACGAGATCGTCAACCGGCTCGAAGCCGACATGAAGCAGGCCGCCACGGACCTCGAGTTCGAGCAGGCCGCCCGACTGCGTGACCGCCTCGAAGCAGTGCACAAGGCCATCTCGAAGCAGCAGATGGTCGCCGACAAGAACGAAGACCTCGACGTGATCGGAATCGCCGAAGACGAGCTCGAAGCATCGGTGCAGATGTTCTACATCCGCAAGGGTCGGGTCGTCGGCCGGAAGGGGTTCATCCTCGACAAGGTCGAAGACCTCACGCCAGGGGGGCTGATCAACCGCATCCTCGAGAACCTCTACGGAGAGGAGCCGATTCTCGGCGTGCCGAAGCAGGTCCTCGTGCCGTACGAGGCCGACGACCGAGCGGTGTACGAAGAGTGGCTTGAGCTCGCTCGCGGCTCGAAGGTGCAGATCCGCGTGCCGCAGCGCGGCGACAGGGTCACTCTGCTCGAGACGGTCACGCGCAATGCGAAAGAGGAGTTCACCCGTCATCGGATGAAGCGGGCGAGTGATCACAACACGCGCAGCCGAGCGCTCACCGAGTTACAGGACGCACTCGAACTGCCCGAGGCTCCGCTGCGGATCGAGTGCTACGACATGGCGCACATTCAAGGCACCAACTACGTCGGCTCGATGGTCGTGATGGAAGACGGGCTGCCTGCGAAGCGTGAATACCGTCGGTTCAAAGTCAACGAAGTGGGCTCGGCCGTTGGCGGGCAGAGCGACGACTACGCGGCGATGGCCGAAGTGGTTCGGCGGCGACTCCAGGCCTATCTCGACGAGCGTGACCGTCCGGTCAGCGAGCGCACTGGCCCCGACGGCGAAGGCGTCGAAGGCAAAGAACGCAAGCCAGGCAAGTTCGCCTATCCGCCGCAACTCTTGCTCGTGGACGGCGGCAAGGGCCAGGTCAGCGCGACGTACCAGGTGGTGAAAGAACTCGGCCTTGCCGATGAGATTCCCGTGGCGGGACTGGCGAAGCGGTTCGAGGAGATCTACGTGCCCGGACAGTCGCAGCCGGTCGAGCTGCGGCGGGGGAGCGAAGCGCTGTTCATGTTGCAACGCATCCGCGACGAGGCGCACCGGTTCGCCAACACGTTCCACCGCGAACGTCGCAGCAAGGCGATGACCGTCAGTGCACTCGACGACGTCGCCGGTATGGGTGATGTCCGCAAGAAGAAATTGCTCAAGGCGATGGGCGGGATCACGGCGGTCAAGAAAGCGTCACTCGAGGACCTGCAGGAACACAGCTTCCTCCCCGACGCCGTCGCGGAAGCCATCCACGCCAAGTTCAATCCATAAGCTGGTCTTGGGTCAGCTGACGTTGGGGATGATGTCGTCGCGGAAGCGGGCGTAGGCGTCGCGGCGTTCTTCTGCGCTGTCGCCGAGGGTGAAGTCGGGGACGATGACTTCCTTGAACCCGGTCGCTGCGTACTTGCCGAGGGCGTCGATGACCTGCTCGTTCGAGCCGGCAATCGAGCGATCACCCATCGGGCTGGCTGCGATCTTGTCGACGTCGGCGTCGAGGAAGAACATGGCCTGCACTGAGGTGTGCTTGGCAGCCGGGTCGACGTCGACCGACTCGCAGGCGGCAACGAAGTCGGCGTGTCGGTCGGCAGCGAGTTCAGGGGCACCCCAGGTGTTCCAGTCGGTGGCGTGGCGGGCGGTGATCTTCAGCATGCGCGGGCTGCCCGTCCCGACGGTGATCGGCAGCGGTGACTGCACCGGCTTGGGCTCGCAGGGCGCGTCGGTGAACTCATAGAAGTTGCCCTTGAACGTTGTCTGATCGTTGGCCAGCAATGACTCGATGATCTGGATCGACTCCTCGAAACGGCTGACGCGTGCGCCCGGTGCTTCCAGCTCGATGCCGTAGGCCGCATGCTCGTTGATCTGCCAGCCGGCGCCGAGGCCCAGCACGAACCGACCGTTCGAGAGTTGATCGAGCGTTCCCGCACGGTTCGCCAGGAGGGCGGGGTGGTGTACGGAGGTGGGGGACACGAGCGGCCCGAGCCGGACCCGCTGGGTGACTGCGGCCACGGCGGGAAGCACGGTCCAGCACTCGTGGACGGGTCCAGGCTTGAAGGACTCGTCGCCGGTGTTCTCCATGTAGTGATCGGCATACCAGAAGCAATACCAACCGTCGTCGTCGGCCATCTTGGCGAGGTCGAGCACTTCATTCAGGGGTCGGCTGGGATTGGGCCACACAGAGAACAACATGGCACCAACCGTAGGCCGTTCTTCTGTCGCATTCGTCCCCGGGCAAGATGGGCAGTCGTACGCTCCTGGTGTGGACGAAACGCAGGAGAACCTCTGGGAGGATCACGCCGACTGGTGGATCGATGGATTCACCGAGGGTGCGGACCCGGAGTACGAAGAGCAAATTCTGCCGATGGCGGGAGCGGAGTTGCGCGACGCCCGGCATGTGCTCGACATTGGCTGCGGGGACGGCCAGATCTCGCGTCTCGCCGCCGCGCAGGGGAGTGCCGTCACCAGCATCGACCCGACATGGAACTGTGTGCGAGTTGCTGCCGAGCGGGGTGGCGGACCGACGTTCGCGCGAGCCGGTGCGGCCGCACTTCCCTTCGCCGATGAGTCCTTCGACGCGGCGGTCGCGTGTTTGGTGTTCGAGCACATCGATGACGTCGACGACGCCATCACCGAAGTTGCACGCGTGTTGGAGCTTGGCGGGCGATTCTGCTTCTTTCTCAACCATCCGATCCTGCAGACGCCCGACGCGGGATGGATTGACGATCACATGGTGGACCCGCCTGAGCAGTACTGGCGACTCGGCCCGTACCTCGTCGAGGCATCGACGGTCGAGCAGGTCGAGAAGGACGTGTTCATCCGATTTATCCACCGTCCGATGTCGCGCTATGTCAACGCCTTGACCGAGCACGGCCTCGTCATCGAGCGCATGGTGGAACCATCGCCGCCGCCCGGCTTCCTGGCGCGGTCCGAGTCGTACGCGGCTGCCGCAGCGTTCCCGCGGTTGCTGTACTTCCGCCTCCGCAAGATGCGCTGACCGCTCAGTGTTCGTGCGGCACTGACTATCGGATGGCCGCAGGTGCAAGACTCGGTCGCCGTGAAGGTGTTCGTGACCCACAACCCGGAGGACCTCGATGCGTACTACGCCCGGGCCCTTCCCGATCTCCAGGCGATCGCGAAGGTCACGCTCAACCCGTTCGATCGCGACCTTTCGACGGAGGAGCTGATCGATGCGGCTGCCGGGTGCGACGTCATCGTGGCGCACCGAGCGACCGGCGGGGGCGCCGCAGTCTTTGAGGCGTTGCCGGATCTCAAGGCGTTCCTGCGGTGCGCGGTCGACATCAGCACGATCGACATTGCGGCTGCATCGTCACGCGGTGTGCTCGTCGCCCGCGCCGACAAGAGCTTCGTCGCATCCACGGCCGAACTCGCACTGGGACTCCTCCTTGCGACGTCGCGCCATATCGCCACATCGGCAGCGGACTACCGCAACGGGATTGAGCCGTCGCAGCACCCCGGCCAGCAACTGCGCGGACTGACCGCGGGGATCATCGGGTACGGCGCTATCGGCTCGTACCTTGCCGACCTGCTGTCAGCGATCGGCATGGCGGTGCTCGTCGCTGACCCATTCGTTGATGACATCGAGGCTCCGGCAGCGCGGGTCGACCTTGATCATCTGTTGGCCAACGCGGATGTGGTGTTCCCACTTGCCCAGGCGACACCGGACACCGAGAACATGATCGGGGCGGCCGAGCTCGCGGCGATGAAGTCGGCCGCAACGCTGATCAACGTCTCCAGAGGTGAGCTCCTGGATGAGGGGGCGGTGCGTCGCGCGCTCGATTCCGGACGCCTTCGCGCGGTGGGCTTGGATGTCGGCCGCGCCGCCGACCAGCGGCCAAGCGCTGCCTTGGCGGCGCATCCGCGCGTCGTGGCAACACCACACCTCGGTGGACTCACGCCGCAGAACGCTGACGCACAAGCAGCGAGCAGCGTCGAACAGGTCCGAGCGATGATCGCTGGCTCGATGCCGCCGCGGTCGGTCAACGCTGCGGACGCTCGTCGTCTCCGCGAGTACTGGTCGCGATGAGCGAGACGTCCAGGCACGCACCCGGCGAGCCGGTCGACGCGATGCCCGGCGGATGCGACACGCACCTTCATTTCTACGACAGCGCGTACCCAGCGTCGGCGACCGCTCTACTGCACCCCGACGACGCGACGCCTGACGACTACCGAGAGATTCAGCAACAGCTCGGACTCGACCGGCTCGTGATCGTTCAGCCGACGACCTACGGCCTCGACAACAGATGCCAGCTCGACGCACTGGCGTCGTTCGGTGACTCGGCGCGAGGAGTGATGGTCGTCGACTCGTCCACATCCGTCGCTGAGCTGAGCCGCCTGACCGGCCTTGGCGTGCGCGGCGCGCGCTTTCACATGCTTCCCGGGGGTGCAGTTCCGTGGTCGATGCTCGACGACGTCGCTGCTCGGATCGCCCCATTCGGCTGGCACATCCAGCTGCAGCTCAACGGTCGTGAACTGGCCGACCGGCGCGAGCAACTGCTGCGGTTGCCGGTCGCCGTCGTCATCGATCATGTCGGACGCTTCATGCCGCCGGTCGGCGTCGCCGACCCCAACTTCTTGGCACTCGTCGACATTGCGAAATCGGGACGCGGATGGGTGAAGTTGTCCGCTCCATACGAGTCCTCGAACGAGCCGGTCACCGATTCCGGCGATGACCACGGTGATCTCGATCCGCTCATCGACGCGCTTGTCGAGGCCGCACCCGAGCGCTTGTTGTGGGCAACGAATTGGCCGCACCCAGGCCAGCCGAAGCCCCCATCGCCGCGAACACTCGCAACACAACTCGAACGATGGCTCCCCGACGCCCACACGCGGCGGAAGATCCTCGTCGACAATCCCAACCAGCTCTACTTCAACAACAAACCCGTACGGAGAACCTCATGAATGCCCCAAAAGCTGTCACCTACGCCACCTACCCATCGCTGACCGACCGAACCGTCTTCATCACCGGTGGAGCCGACGGAATTGGCGCCGCGATCGTCGAGGAATTCGTTCGGCAAGGAAGCAAGGTCGGTTTTGCCGACATCAACTCGGCCAAAGGTGTCGAGACCGTCGAGCGATGCGTGGCCTCGGACCCGCGCCATGCGCCACGTTTCTATGAGGTCGACCTGGTTGACATCGACGCAACACAGGCCGCGGTCCGTCAGGCGCAGACCGATCTCGGAGGCGTCACGGTGCTTGTCAACAACGCAGCGAGCGATGAACGCCACACATGGGATGAGTTGTCAGCCGACGATTGGGACGATCGCATGAACACGAACTTGCGGCACTACTTCTTCACGATCCAAGCTGCGGCGCCCGGGATGATCGAAGCGCAGAACGGATCGATCATCAACATTGGTTCGAGCAGCTACATGATGCAGGAGGACTTCTTTCCCGGCTACGCGATTGCCAAGTCGGGTGTGGAGGGGATCACGCGAACGCTCGCGCGCACGTTCGGGCCCGACAATGTGCGGGTCAACACCGTGTTGCCCGGATGGGTCGCGACTGAGAAGCAGCTGACGAAGTGGTGGAGCGAGGAAGGCGAGGCCGGGACGTTGCGCGATCAGGCGATCAAGCGACGCATCTATCCCGCAGAGTTCGCCCAGATGGTGTTGTTCCTCGCAGCTGACGACGGTGGTGCATGTACAGCCCAGGAGTTCCTGGTCGACGGCGGCCGTCGCTGACACGCTGTTGTCTCAGCGGTGCTGGGGGCCGCGGATGAGGCGGCCAGGCAGTGCTCCGGTGAACTCGTCGTTCTCGACGGTGACCTCGCCGCGGGCGATGGTGCATCGGTATCCGAGGCCGTGCTGGACGAAGCGCGGTGCGCCCGTCGGGAGGTCCCACTCCATGCGTGGTGCGTCGACGTTGAGGGCGTCGAAGTCGATGACGTTGATGTCGGCGCGGTAGCCGGGGGCCAGGACGCCGCGGTCGAACATGCCGTAGAACTCTGCGGTCTGCTGCGTCTGGCGGTGGACCACGTAAGGGAGTTCCATCCGCTCGCCGCGCACTCGATCACGCGCCCAGAAGGAGAGCATGAAGGTGGGCATCGATCCGTCGCAGATCGCGCCGCAATGGGCGCCGCCGTCTGCGAGCCCCATCCTCGTCAGCGGGTGGAGATGCATCTCGCGCAGCGGGTCGAGGGTTTCCTCGCCGTAGTTCATCAGCGGGAAGTAAAGGAGCCCGTGGCCCTCGTCCGAGCACAGGTGGTCGTAGGCGATCGACGCAGCGGTGGTGCCCTCTCCCTCTGCCCGGGAAGCCAAGCTGTCGACGGGATCGGGCTCGTAGTCGGTGTCACCGGCGAACGCCCACATCTTGTCCCAGCTCCCGAGGACGAACTGCAAGAACTCCGAGGCGTCGGGATGCTGTTCGGAAAGGATGGCGGCCTTGACCTCGGGCTTGCGCAACTCGGTGAGCCGATCGGCGCGGTCGAGATCGGCAAGTGCTTCAAAGCTGGGTCGGCCGATGAACGGGTTGAGCGTGCCGTCCCAACATTGCAGGATGCCGACCGGACGGCCGGCGACCTGCCCGTGAACGGCGAGGCCGTCGGCCTCAGCCTGCTCACACATGGCAAGCACGTCCTTCCACAGGTCGGGGAAGCGGTCGTTGATGTTGAAGTTGAACACGACCGGCTGCTTCGTGATCGCGGCGACCTCGCGCAACCAGGGAAAGGACTCGGGGACTTCGGGGTGGTGGAGTGCACACTCGAAGACGCCGTGCCCGGCTGCCGCCATGCCTTCGGCGATCCCGATCAGTTCGGCGGTGTCGGCAGATGTGCCCGGCACCAAGTCGCCGTCTGCGGACTTGTGCAAGGGCGTCCGCGAGGTGGAGAAGCCGAGCGCGCCGGCTCGAAGCGCCTCTTCGGTCAGTTCGGCCATCTTGCCGATCTCGTCTGGTGTCGCGTCGATCCCGTCGGCAGAGCGGTCGCCCATGACGTACGCACGCAGTGCTCCGTGTGGAATCTGGGTACCGATGTCAGCAATGAACTCGCGGCGGTCGAGTGCTTCGAGGTATTCGGGGAACGTCTCCCATTCCCATTCGATCCCGTCGGTGAGCGCTGCGCCGGGGATGTCTTCGACTCCCTCCATCAGGCGGATCAGCCACTCACGACGTGCCGGTTCGGCGGGAGCGAAGCCGACTCCGCAGTTGCCCATCACGACGGTGGTGACGCCATGCCAGCCCGCCGGCGTGAGGTAGGGGTCCCACGTGGCCTGGGCGTCGTAGTGCGTGTGCATGTCGACCCAGCCGGGCGTCACGATGAGTCCACCCGCGTCGATCTCACGGGTGGCTGCCCCCGTGACGGTGCCGGGCGGTCCGACCTCGACGATGCGGTCGCCGTCGATGGCGACCTCGCCGAGGTACGGCGCACTGCCCGTGCCGTCGATGATCGTGCCGTTGCGGATGACGATGTCATGCATCTCTCCATGCTGCCAGATCGTGAGGGTGCCAGATCGTGAAACCCATCCCCAGGGTCGTCGGTCATCGTGTCCACAATGGGACATGGCTGGAGAGTGGGCGATCGAGGTCAACAGTCTTCGGCGCGAGTTCGACGTCGGTCGGCGGTCGAAGCGCCGGACCGTGGTCGCCGTCGACGGCATCTCGTTCGATGTGTCACCCGGAGAGCGGTTGGCGTTCATCGGCCCGAACGGCGCCGGCAAGTCGACCTCGATCAAGATGTTGACCGGCATCCTCCATCCGACCAGCGGTTCAGCCAGCGTGCTCGGTATCGAGCCCTGGAGCGACCGCCGCGCGCTGACCAGACGGATCGGCACGCTCTTCGGACAGCGTTCGCAGTTGTGGTCCGAGCTCGTGCCGCGATCCTCGCTCCGCATGCTCGGAGCGATCTACGGACTCGATGATGCGAGCCTCGACCGACGCATCGATGAGCTCGCAGAATTGTTCGAAGCTCACGAGCTCTTCGAGCAACCGGTGCGCACACTTTCGCTCGGTCAGCGGATGCGGTGTGAGTTGGCGGCGTGCATGCTGCATCAGCCCGAACTGCTGTTTCTCGACGAACCGACGATTGGCCTCGACCTCACCGGCAAGCAGCGATTCCGAGAACTGCTCGTCCACCTCAACACTGAACTCGGCACGACGGTGTTCCTCACGAGTCATGACGTCGCGGACATCGAGCACGTGGCCGATCGGGCGATCGTCGTCAATCACGGCGCGATCGTCAACGATGCATCGGTCGCGGAGATGCGATCCGGACTGCTCGGTCGCAAGCGGATCGAAGTCGGTCTTGTCGACGCGGGAGGCGGCGCCGCGCTGGCGACGAGCTTGGCAGCGGCCTTCGGTGCTGACGTCGAGGTGCTCGAACGCTCACCGAGCGTCGTGTCGATCGACGTCGACACCACGCAGCGCCCAATTCGCGAAGTGCTCGATCATCTCCTCGACGCCGTGTCCGTGGCCGACTTGTCTGTGGTCGACCCGCCGCTCGAGCAGGTCATCGGCGAGATCTACGAGCGGCCACAATGAGCCGAGCCACTGTCGCTAGGCCAGGACCTGCGATCGCGCCCGAGGTCGTGTCCATTGGTCGATCGTCCCTCCTCGTTCGACGCGTCGCCGGTACCGCAGCGCGTCGCGTGGTGGGAGAACGGTCCGGCATGGCCGTGATTGGGCTCTTCTATCTCCTCGTCACCGCTGTGCTGGCGTCGCTCTGGCTCACTGCAGCAAACGCCAACGGGGGGTCGATCGCCGGGTACAGCACCGTGGCGATCGTCTGGTACGTGGCGACGACTGAGTCGGGAACGATCTCGGTGCCGATGCGATTGATCGAGGACATCGGCATCGACATCACGTCCGGTCAGATCGCAGCGGAGATGCAGCGACCGGTGTCCGTGCTCTGGCTGCGGGTGCTCACTGAAGTCGGCACCTGCCTGCCGCGGCTTGCGTTGTGCGTTTTGGTCGGGACTGTGTTCGCATCGGTGCTCGTCGGCGCGCCTCCCGACGTGACCACGTTGCCGCTTGCAGCCGTCTCGATCGTGTTTGCAGTGACGCTCAACTTGATCGCACAGCACCTGTTTGCCGGCGCAGCGTTCTGGCTCAGCGATGCGAAGAGCACGTGGTTCCTTTACCAGAAGCTCGTGTTCATTCTTGGCGGGATGCTGCTGCCTATCGAAGTGTTGCCCGATGGCCTGGAAGCGGTGGCTCGACTCCTGCCGTTTGTCGCGATGGCCTACGCTCCGGCCCGGCTCGCCTCCGGGCACTTCGAACCGTGGCTGCTCGCGCTCCAGCTTGGCTGGATCGTCATCGCCGCGATCGGTGCGACGTGGTTGTACCGGCGCGGCGAACAGCGGATCATGCGGGTCGGCGGATGAACGGCCTCCTGAAGACGATGCGGCTCGCGTGGCTCGAAGCCTGGACGAACAGGCGCGGGTTCTGGACCCAGGTCACCGTCATGCTCGTGAACGACATCGTGTGGGTTGGGTTCTGGGTCATCTTCTTTCGTCAGGTCGGTGAGGTCAGGGGATGGGACACCGATCAGGTGCTCGTGTTGCTGGCTGTCCTCACGACGGGCGCAGGCATCAGTCTCGGCTTCTTCCACAACGTGCGTCGGCTCGGTGCGATGATCGGCAACGGCGAGCTCGATTCGGCGCTGGCCCTGCCGGTCCCAACGCTTGCTCACCTGTTGGTGCGAAAGGTCGACCCAATCCACATCGGCGACATGGCGTTCGGCATCGTGCTGTTCTTCGGGTTCTGCAATCCGACGCCACAGCGGGTCGCTGTATTTCTGGCAGGCACTGTCACTGCCGCGGCGATTTGTGCGGGTTTCGTCATCCTGATGGGCGCGCTGAGCTTTTACGTCGGTCGCAGCGAAGCGAGCGATCTCGGGTTCCACGCGCTGCTGTTGACGTCGTCGTATCCGGTCGATATCTTCGCCGGTGCGACCAAAGTGCTCCTCTACACCGTCGTTCCGGCGGGGTTCATGACCGCAGCACCGTCCCGACTCGTCGATGACTTCGACCCGCTACTCGCTGCGGGAACCGTCGGTGTCGCGCTCGCCACGGTTGCGACCGGGACCGCGGTGTTTAATGTCGGACTGCGCCGTTACACGAGCGGATCGGTTTGGACCGTGGCGTGAAATCGGTCAAGAGATGGAGTGTGAAGTCTCCTGATGTTCGAGGCGGCTGGACCCAGACGTCCCGCCCGGATCGGTAACGTGCACGTCGATGGCTGAGATCGTTCTCATCTCCGGGTTGTCGGGAGCGGGGCGGTCAGGCGCGGCAAATGTGCTCGAAGACCTGGGCTGGTACGTGGTCGACAACCTGCCGACCGCACTCGTGGACACGATCGTCGATCTCGCCGCCAAACCCGGCAGCGAGATCTCGCAGCTCGCACTTGTCGGTGGCCGGGACCACGAGAATGTGCTGCCAAAGGTCGCCAAGTTGCGCGCAGACGGCCACCGGGTGCGGGTGCTCTTTCTCGACGCGAGCACCAAGCAGCTCGTCAAGCGGTACGACGCCACGCGGCGCCGCCACCCGCTCGCAGGCGAAGCAGATGGACTGGTCGAATCGATCGAACTCGAACGGTCGGAGCTCGATCCGGTCCGCGGCGCCGCCGACCTGGTGATCGATACGACTGACCTCAACGTGCATCAGCTGAAGGATCGGATTCTCCACGCGTTCGACACCGGCACCGAGTCGCGGCTGCAGGTCGCTGTGGAGAGCTTCGGTTTCAAACACGGCTTGCCGCTTGATGCTGACATGGTGCTCGATGTTCGATTCTTGCCCAATCCCCACTGGGACGAAGCGTTGCGACCACTCACCGGTCACGATCCGAAGGTCCGCGACTACGTCCTCGAGACGTCGGCTGGCAGCAACTTCGTCGACCGCATCGATGAGCTCCTCGCCTCGCTGCTGCCGCAATACGAAGCCGAGGGACGGAGTTACCTGACGGTGGCGATCGGATGCACGGGCGGACGGCACCGTTCGGTGGCGGTCACCGAAGAACTTGCCGCTCGACTCCGATCGCGAGGTGTCGCGGTTCGTGCCAAGCATCTCAATCTGGCGAGCTGACACCCGTCGATCCAGCAAGCTGAGATCATCGCCGAATCGCGGACCTTTGTCATCCAGCAGTACTGGTCGAAGCCGCTACAGTCGACAGCAGGTCGTACTGGCCGGCAGCGCGCCTCAGCGCTGCTCACAACACACCCACCTGACACCCCCTCGATACCAAACCAAAAGGATCATCACATGACAGTTCGCGTCGGCATCAATGGCTTCGGACGGATCGGCCGCAACTTCTTTCGTGCCGCCAAGGCGCAGGGCGCCGACATCGATTTCGTCGCCGTCAACGATCTGGGCTCGCTCGATCAGATGGCATATCTGCTCCAGTACGACTCGGTACTCGGCCGCTTCCCCGAAGAGGTCAAGGTCGTCAAGGGCGGCATCAAGGTCGGCAACGACACACTCAAGGTGCTCAGCGAGCGCAACCCTGCCGACCTCCCGTGGGGCGAGCTCGGCGTCGATGTGGTCATCGAGTCGACCGGCTTCTTCAACTCCCGCGACGGGGCCAGCGCGCACCTCGACGCTGGTGCACCGCTGGTCATTGTGTCGGCTCCGTGCTCCGAGGCTGACGCCACGTTCGTGTACGGCGTCAACCACAAGGACTTCCGGATCAGCCAGCACAAGGTGATCTCGAACGCCAGCTGCACCACCAACTGCATCGTCCCGCTCGTCAAGGTTCTCGACGATGCCTTCGGTGTCGTCGAAGGTCTGATGACCACGATCCACGCCTACACCGGTGACCAAAATCTGGTCGATGGTCCCCACAAGGATTTCCGCCGGGCCCGCGCCGCGGCGGTCAACATCATCCCGACGTCGACGGGCGCAGCACGCGCCACCGCACTGGTGATGGAGTCGATGAAGGGCAAGCTCGACGGCGGTGCACTGCGCGTGCCCGTCCCGACCGGCTCGCTGACCGACTTCACCGCGAACCTCAAGAAGAAGGCAACCGTCGACGAGATCAACGCTGCGTTCGCGAAGGCTGCCAAGTCGGGAGCGTTGAAGGACGTGCTCACCTACACCGACGCCCCGATCGTGTCGAGCGACATCGTCACCGACCCGTCGAGCTGCACGTTCGATGCCGGCATGACCCAGGCCCTGGGCAAGATGGTCAAGGTCAACGGCTGGTACGACAACGAGTGGGGCTACTCCAACCGCCTCGTCGACATGACGCTCTTCACCGGCGCCAAGGTCAAGCGCTGACAATCGCTGGCGTTACATTTGGTGCCTGGCACCAGATGTAACAACCGGTCTGCATCATGACTGACATTCCACGCCTCGAAGATCTCGAGCACCAACTCGACGGCTTGTCGGGCAAACGCATCTTCGTGCGAACCGACTTCAATGTGCCGCTCGACGAGAGCGGCGCCATCACCGACGACTTCCGGATCCGCGCCGCGCTGCCCTCCATCGAGTGGTTGACCGAACGCGGCGCCACGGTGGTGTGTGGCAGCCACCTTGGCCGGCCGAAGGGCGAACCAAATCCGAAGTACGCGATGGATGCTGTCAGGGCGCGGCTCGGCGAACTCGCTCCCGGTGTCGAACTCGTCGAGAACCTTCGCTTCGATCCCGGCGAAACCGGAAACAGTGCGAACTTCGTGGCGCAGTTGATCGACGGCATCGATGGCTATGTCAACGATGCGTTCGGTGCGTCGCACCGCGCACACGCGTCGATCGTCGGTCCACCGCAGCACGTCCCCTCCGCCATGGGGCGCTTGCTCGAGAAAGAAGTCGATGTACTCCTCGGGTTGCGCAACAAGCCGAAGCACCCGTTCGTCGCTGTGCTCGGTGGCGCGAAGGTGTCCGACAAGCTCGGGGTGATCGAGGCACTGCTCGAGATCGTCGACGAGATCGTCATCGGCGGCGCCATGTGCTTCACCTTCTTCCTGGCGCAGGGCAAACAGGTGGGCGCATCGCTGCACGAACCCGACCAGGTCGACGTGTGCACGGCGCTGCTCGCCAAGGCGGCCGAACTCGGTAAGACCATCCATCTTCCCGACGACATCAACGGCACTGACGCGCAGGGCAACTTTGCGCAATTCGGAACCCGGCTGGGCGAGGGCTGCATTGGCTACGACATTGGGCCGGGCTCGGCGGCGGCATTCACCGACGTCATCATGGACGCCCGCATGGTGTTTTGGAACGGCCCCATGGGCATGTTCGAAGACGAACGTTTTGCATCGGGTACTCGCACGGTGGCGCAGGCGATGGCTGACACGAAAGCATTCACCGTCGTCGGCGGTGGCGATTCAGCTGCCGCGCTCGCTCAGTTCAGACTCGACGACGAAGTCGATCACGTGTCAACCGGGGGAGGAGCCAGCCTTGAACTCCTCGAGCACGGTGACCTCCCCGGCCTCGAGGCTCTCAGGACAGGAATCACGACATGACCCGCAAGCCACTCATTTCCGGCAACTGGAAGATGAACCTCAACCACTTCGAGGCCATCCAGACAGTGCAGAAGCTGCACTACTTGCTCCCGAAGGACATCTTCGACCACGTCGATGTGTCGATCCACGCGCCGTTCACCGACATTCGCAGCGTCCAGACCCTGATCGAAAGCGAAGACCTCGATCTGATCGTCGGAGCACAGCACTGTCACTGGGAAGACAGTGGAGCGTTCACCGGCGAAGTGTCTCCAGCCTTTCTCGCGAAGCTCAACGTGCGGTACGTCGTCGTCGGCCACAGCGA
>CAXMZV010000021.1:0-17326 GCA_964199985.1 Candidatus Ilumatobacter isfjordensis
GGACACCAGCGTGCACCTGCTCTACTGGCCGTTGGTCGACGAACTCCCGGCCAACAACGAGCTCGTCGAGTCGATGGACCTGGTGCGCGATGTGTGCTCGGCAACGCTGTCGGTCCGCAAGGCCAACCAGCGCCGTGTTCGACTCCCGCTGAACTCGGTCACGGTTGCGACGGCTGGGGCGGAACGGCTGGCCGCCTTCACCGACGTCATCGCTGACGAGGTCAACGTCCGCAACGTCGTCCTCACCGACGACGTCGCCTCGGTGGCAACCGAGCAACTCCAGCTGGTGCCAAAAGCGCTGGGCCCGCGGCTCGGCAAGGATGTCCAGACCGTCATCAAGGCCCACAAGAGTGGCGACTGGAGCGTGGTCGACGGCACGGTGACCGTGGGCGGTGTCGAGCTGCTCGCCGGCGAATACACGCTCGCACTCGTCGCCGACGACAGCATGGGCGACGGAATGGCCAGCACGGGTCTCGGTCGCTCAGGCGGTGTCGTGGCACTCGACATCGAGGTGACTGACGAACTCGAAGTGGAAGGGCGCGCCCGCGACCTCATTCGGCTCGTTCAGCAGGCCCGACGCGACGCCGACCTGCACGTGTCCGACCGGGTCGCACTCACCATCGGTGCGGAGCCCACCACCATCGACGCCGTTGCACGCCACGAAGACCTGATCGCTGCCGAGACCCTGGCCACGAGTGTGGAGACCTCGGTCGAGGACGGACTGACGGAGCCGAAGATCGTCGTGGTGAAGGCGGCTGGGTGATGAGCGAGGTATGAGCACGATCGCACACCTGTTCCGGTAGAGTCCAGCGCTCGATACCGTCACAAGGAGCGCTCATGGCCGCACCGAAGAAGTCGAAAGCAGCTGCAAAGAAGAAGCCCGCTGCGAAGCGCGCCGCAGCAAGAACGCCTGCCGCCCAGAAGGCAACTGCGAAAAAGGCTGCGCCGAAGAAGGCCGCGGCCAAGAAGGCGACGCCGGCTGCTCCGAAGAAGACCGCAAGCAAGAAGGCCGCCAAGAAGGCGGCTCCCACCCCCACGAGTCCGAAACCGAAGCAGGCAGTGCCCCCCAAGCCCACTCCGAAGCCCAAGAAGAAGGCCAACTCGCCGTTGTCGCCGTTGTTGTCGAATGAGGTTCCGGAGCAAGTCGAGGTCCCCAAGCCACGCGGTACCAGCAAGGACGGCATCTCCTACACGAAGGACTTCGATGTGAAGTTCCTCAAGTCGCAGCGCGACGAGCTGCTGGACCGTCGTGCGAGCGAACTCACACGGGCCACACGTCTCGAAGATGAAGCCACCTCAATCATCGAAGACGGTGAAATGGGCGACGTGCAGTTCGACGACGAAGGCGGCGAGGGTGACACGATGGTCGTCCAGCGTGACCTCGACCGGTTGTTGTCGGGGCAGGCCCGCCAGACCATTGGCGACATCGACGAGGCGCTGGCTCGCATCGAGGCTGGAACGTACGGCTACTCCGTGGTGTCGGGCAAGCCGATTCCGCGTGAGCGTCTCGAAGCCATCCCCGAGACCACCGTGTTGGCTGTCGAGAAGGTCAGCGGCGCCGGGTTCCGGTAGTCCGAACACAGCACCGCATCATCATGGCCATTGCCCGCGCCGCAGCTTGGCGGGCTCCTGTCCTGTTGGCCTTGGTCGTCGTCGCAGTCGACCAGTGGTCCAAGCACTGGGCGGTCACCGACCTGGGTACCGACCGAGAGATCGAAGTGTTCTGGACGCTGCAGTTCAACCTTGCCTTCAACAGCGGCATGGCGTTCAGCCGCGGTGAAGGTTTCGGGCCGATCATCGCCGTGGTGGCGACCGCAGTCATTGTGTGGCTCCTCATTTCACTGCGTACTGAATCGAGCCGGCTATCGACAGTCGGGATGGGACTCGTGATTGGTGGGGCCGCAGGCAACCTCGTCGATCGACTGTTCCGCGGCGAAGCGTGGCTGCGCGGCGCTGTGGTCGACTTCATTGACTTCCAGTGGTTCCCGATCTTCAACATCGCCGACATGGCGATCAACGTCGGCGCGGGCCTGTTGATCCTCAACACGATCCTGGTGAGCCGCCGTCCGACCGATGAGCCAACCGAAGTGGAGATTGCATGATCATCGACGAGGTCCCGTCAGCGCTCGATGGGCAGCGCCTCGACCGCATCGTCGCGTTGATGGGCGACATCAGTCGGTCTGACGCCGCCGCCGCGATTGCGGCTGGGGGTGTCATCGTCGATGGTGACGCAGCGCCGTCGGGCAAAGTCCGATTGACCGAAGGTCAGGTCGTCTCGGTCGATCCAGCGACGTTCCCCCAGGTCGAATTGCCGCAGGCCGATTCGTCTGTCGAGTTCGGCGTCGTGCACGAAGACG
This sequence comes from Candidatus Ilumatobacter isfjordensis, assembly GCA_964199985.1. Lineage (GTDB taxonomy): Bacteria > Actinomycetota > Acidimicrobiia > Acidimicrobiales > Ilumatobacteraceae > Ilumatobacter_A > Ilumatobacter_A isfjordensis. Next base: position 2,358 of record CAXMZV010000021.1, read on the forward strand.
AGCACGTCATTGTCGTCGACAAGCCCGCGGGTCTGGTGGTGCATCCCGGTGCCGGCAACATGACTGGCACCTTGGCCAACGGACTGTTGGCGCGGTTCCCTGACGTCGAGGGTGTCGGCGACCCGACGCGACCAGGCATCGTCCACCGTCTCGACGCCGGAAGCTCAGGGCTGCTCGTCGTCGCCCGCACGAACTACGCGGCCGAGTACTTGATTGATCAGTTCGCCGATCACACCTGCACCCGTCGCTACGAAGCACTTGTGTGGGGCGTTCCCGATGCTCCGCACGGAATCATCGACGCACCGCTCGGACGCAGTCGTAGCGACCCGCTCAAGATGGCCGTGGTTGCGCACGGCAAGTACGCGCGGACCGACTATCGGGTCATCGGGACCTACTCCGAGCCGGCCGTCGTGTCTCGGCTCGAGTGCCGTCTCGAAACCGGCCGCACGCATCAGATCCGCGTGCACCTGTCGTCAATCAACCACCCGCTGGTCGGCGACCCGGTCTACGGACAACGCCGCCCGAACCTGGGCGTGCAACGCCCGTTCCTGCACGCCGCAGAATTGGCGTTCAATCACCCCGGCAGCGAGGAACGAGTCACGTTCCACAGCCCGCTGGCGAGCGACCTGCAGGCCTGGATCGACGCTGCCACCGCCTAGTTGTGGCTGGTCAGTGACGGTGCAGTTGCGGCCAGGGTGCTTGGCCCTGAGCAATGGCGGCGATACCCGCCAGTGAGTAGCCGTCGAGGTGTTCACGCATGTGCGTGCCCGCCTGGTTCCAGATCTCGAGCAGCACGCACTGACCCTCGTGGTCACATGCGCCGTCTTGGTGCGGCGCTCCGAAGTCGCCGACCGTGATCGGGCCGTCGACTGCCGACACGATGTCGGACAGCATGATGTCTTCGGGTTCGCGAGCGAGGATGTAGCCGCCGCCGACGCCTCGCTTTGAGCGGACGAGCCCGGCGCCTTTGAGCGCGAGCAGGATCTGCTCGAGGTACGGCTGGGGGAGTGCGGTGCGCTCGGCGATATCGCGAACCGACGTCGGCCCGCCAACATCGCGGTGCAACGACAAGCTGAGGAGCGCCCGGCAGGCGTAGTCCCCTCGGGTCGAGATGCGCACATCTTCACCTTAACTCCAACAAATGGCTGCTGACCTTGTGGAAGGGAGGTCGTTCGTGGTCAACTTGGCTCAGTGACTTCCACAACCGGCGGCGGGCCGATCATCCCGGACTATGCGGGCGCCAATGTGCGAGGGATCATTCCCTCCCTGCTCGGGCCGCCGACCTGGTCGGCGGGAACGCTGCCTGGGTGGATGCCGCAGCCAGTGATCGACTCCGAACAGTGTGTCTTGCTCGTGCTCGACGGTCTCGGCTGGGATCAATTCCAAGCCCACCGGGACCTGATGCCGACGCTCTCCACGTTCATCGGCCAATCGATTCACACGGTTGCGCCCACCACGACGGCCACCGCACTCACCTCCATCACTACGGGCCTCACTCCGGGCGAGCACGGTCTGGTCGGGTACCGCATGATGCTGGGTGGCGAAGTGCTCAACGTGCTGCGATGGGCGGTCGACGACAAGATCGTCCGGCGGCAGCAGCCGCCGTCCGAAGTCCAGCCGTTCGAGCCGTTCCTCGGGTATGCGGTTCCCGTGGTGTCGATGACCGAGCTCGAGAACTCGGCGTTCAGCGAGGCGCATCTGCGCGGGTCAACACCCGTCGGCTGGCGGGCACCGTCGTCGATCGCTGTGACCGCTGCGGCACAGATCGAGGCGGGCGAGCGGTTTGTCTACTGCTACTACGGCAACATCGACAAGATCGCGCACGAGCGCGGGTTCGGGCCCTACTACGAAGCAGAGTTGAGGGCCGCCGACCGACTGGTTGCCGACATCCTCGAATCGTTGCCGTCTGGAACGTCGCTCATGATCACCGCCGATCACGGGCAGGTGCACGTTGGCGACAACATCATTCACCCGTCGAAGGATTTGCTGCGCGGCGTCACGGTGCAATCGGGCGAAGGCCGCTTTCGGTGGCTGCACACCTCGCCGGGAGCACAGACAGATGTCGCCCAGACGGCGACTGCCGAAGTGAGCGACACTGCCTGGGTGGTCACCAAGGAACAGGTCATCGATGAAGGCTGGTTTGGCCCGACGGTCGCACCGCCGGTGCGGGCCCGTCTCGGTGATGTCGCGCTTGTCGCTCGCGACGACGTGACCTTCCACGAAGACGCCGACTCCGGCTTGTACCAGCTGATCTGTCGTCACGGCTCCCTCACGTCAGCGGAAGTCAACGTGCCGCTCGTGGCAGCAACCGCCTAACCAAACGGCGTAGAAAGAGACCCATGTCAGACACTGAATCGACCCCTCTCGACGACGGCGCGCCAGAAGTGCTGCATCCCGACGACGTGCAGGCTGACCCGCCGGAGCAGGCAACAGCAGAAGCAGCATCGGGCGAGGCGGTCACGCAGCCGGCCAAGGTGATGCGGATTGGTTCGATGGTGAAGCAGCTGCTCGAAGAGTTGCGCAACTCGTCGCTCGACGAGGCGTCCCGCGAGCGGTTGGCGGAGATCTACGAGCGGTCGGTCATCGAGGTGTCCGAAGCGCTGTCGCCAGATCTCCAGGAAGAGCTGCGGTCGCTCGCGCTGCCGTTCGAGCACGACGAGGTGCCGAGCGAGGCCGAGTTGCGCGTCGCGAAGGCGCAGCTCGTCGGCTGGCTCGAAGGATTGTTCCACGGAATCCAGGCCTCGATGATGGCCCAGCAGGCGATGGCACAGGCCCAGATGGCTCAGCAGCAGCGTTCCCTCGCTGGCGGTCCGGCGATCCCGGGCCAGCAAACCGAGCGCCCGGGCACGTACCTCTAGGAGCGTTCGAGAGCACCTGGTAGGTTCGAGAATCCCAACGCTGTAACTCGAAGAATCCAGCAAGAAGATCTAGATGGCCGACTCCTTCACACACCTCCACGTTCACACCGAGTTCTCGATGCTCGACGGCGCGTCGCGACTCGACGAGATGGTGGCCAAAGCGGTCCAGGACGGGCAACCCGCGATTGGCATGACCGATCACGGCAACATGTACGGCACGTTGGACTTCTACAAGGAATGCAACAGCCAGGGCATCAAGCCAATCATCGGCATCGAGGCGTACATGGCCCACGATCACCGGTCGGAACGTCCCTCCAGGCGGGGCAGGGTCGACGATTCGGGCGGCGAGACCGAGGGCGGCAAGAAGCTCTACTATCACCTCATCCTCCTGGCGGAAAACAACGAGGGCTACAAGAATCTCATCCAGCTTTCATCGCTGGCGTTCATGGAGGGCTACTACTACAAGCCCCGGATGGACTGGGAGCTGCTCGAGAAGTACTCCGATGGACTCATTGCCACGAGCGGCTGCCTCGGCGGGCACGTGCTGCAGTCGCTGCTCAACGGTGACGACAAGGGGGCACTTGAGAAGGCTGGCCGGCTGCAGGACATCTTTGGTCGCGACAATTTCTTCATCGAGATCCAAGATCACGGCATTCCGGCCCAGAAGGAGACCAACCCGAAGCTCCTCGAGATTGCCAAGAAGATCAAGGCGCCACTACTCGCCACGAACGACACCCATTACACCCATCAGGACGACCACGACAGCCACGATGCGCTGCTCTGTGTGCAGACCGGCTCGCTGCTCAGCGACACCAAGCGACTCAAGTTCGAAGGCAGCGACCACTACCTGAAGACCGCGGCCGAGATGCGGTACCTGTTCCGCGAGATTCCCACCGCCTGCGACAACAGCCTGTGGATTGCCGAGCGGTCGAACGTCGAGATCGAGTTCGGCAAACCGCTGTTGCCGGACTTCCCGCTGCCCGAAGGCTTCGACGACGACGAGGCGTACCTGCGCCATCTGACCCAGGTGGGTGCCGAGAAGCGGTGGGGCAAGGACGTCCCGCCGGAGGCCGTCGAGCGGCTGGCATACGAGCTGCAGGTCATCAGCGATATGGGCTTCGCGTCGTACTTCCTCATCACGTGGGACCTCATCAAGTACGCCCGCGACAACAACATCCGTGTCGGCCCGGGCCGTGGTTCCGCGGCCGGCTGCGCTGTGGCGTACTGCCTCTGGATCACCGATCTCGACCCGATCAAATACGACCTGCTCTTCGAACGGTTCCTCAACCCGAGCCGCATCTCGATGCCCGACATCGACATGGACTTCGAGACGCGATACCGAGAAGACATGATCCGGTACGCCGCAGAGCGTTACGGCCGCGATCACGTCGCTCAGATCATCACGTTCGGGTCAATCAAGGCCCGCAACGCGGCACGCGACGCTGCACGCGTGCTCGGCTACCCATACAGCGTCGGCGACAAGATCGCCAAGGCGATGCCGCCGCTGGTCATGGGCCGCGACACGCCACTGAAGTACTGCTTCGAACAGCACCCGAAATACGCCGACGGCTATAAGGCCGCTGCTGATCTGCGGGCCATGTATGACACCGACCCGGACATCAAGAAGGTCGTCGACGTCGCCAAGGGCCTCGAGGGGTTGAAGCGGTCCGACGGCATTCACGCAGCCGCCGTGGTGATCACCAAGGACCCCGTCACCGACTACGTGCCGATCCAACGCAAGCCGGAGGCAGGGGTCGACCCGAAAGACGCACCCGTCGTCACCCAGTTCGAAATGCACGGCGTCGAGTCACTCGGCCTGCTGAAGATGGACTTCCTGGGGCTGCGCAACCTCGACGTCATCTCCGATGCCGAGTTCATGATTCGCGAGCGGCACGACCCCGACTTCAACATCGAACAGACGGCGCTCGACGACCCGAAGACGTATCAGCTCCTGTCGCGCGGCGACACGATCGGCATCTTCCAGCTCGAATCTCCGCCGATGCGACAGTTGCTCAAGGCAATGGAGCCGCGGGCGTTCCCCGACATCGCGGCCGTGCTCGCCCTGTATCGGCCGGGGCCGATGTCGGTCAACATGCACTACGACTACGCCGACCGGATGAATGGTCGGCAGGAAGTTGAGTTCTTCCACGAAGACGCCAAGGAGGTGCTCGGCGACACGTACGGCCTGATGATCTATCAGGAGAGTGTGATGCGGGTGGCGCAGAAGTTCGCCGGCTACTCACTCGCCGAAGCCGACAACCTCCGCAAGGCAATGGGCAAGAAGTCCCGCGAGGTCATGGCCCAGGCGCGCCAAGCGTTCGAGGACGGCGTCGTCGCCGCGGGCTACGGCAACGAAATGGGCCCGATGTTGTTCGACATCATCGAGAAGTTCGCCGACTACGCCTTCAACAAGAGCCACACGTTCGGGTACGGCCTCATCACCTACCAAACCGCCTACATGAAGGCGCACTATCCGGTCGAGTACATCGCCTCGCTGCTCACCAGCGTCAAGAACAACCTCGACAAGGCCGCGACCTACCTGGCCGATTGTCGTTCGATGGGCATCAAGGTGCTCACTCCCGACGTCAACCGATCGCTGATGAATTTCGGTGCGTTGTCGCCCGAGGAGTTGCCACCTGGTGTCACCCTTGCGGTCGGCAGTCCGGGTGCCATCACCTTCGGCCTGTCCGCCGTGCGCAACGTCGGAGAAGCGCTCGTCGAGCTACTCATCGCTGAACGAGCAGAGAACGGTCAGTTCTCGGACTTCTACGATTTCGTCGAGCGGGTGCCCGAAGCGGTGCTCAACAAGCGAACCATCGAGTCGTTGATCAAGGGCGGCGGATTCGACACACTGGGCCACCCGCGCCGCGGCCTGCTCACCGTGTTCGAACACATCATCGACACCACCGTGAAGCGCCGTCGCGAACGCGAAAAGGGCGTGATGAGCCTGTTCGGCGATTGGGGAGACGGCGACGCCGACTCCAGTGGCGAGGCCGAAAGCGGCGGCTTTGATGAGCGGACGCCGATCCCGGACCTGCACTTCGACAAGAGCGAGCAGCTGCGCTTCGAAAAAGAAATGCTCGGTCTCTACGTGTCGGACCATCCGCTGTTCGGTGTCGAGGGTGCGTTGAAGCGCAAGGTCGAACATGCTTTGATCGATCTGCCGAACATGGAAGACGGCACGCCGGTCGTCGTCGGAGGTGTCATCACGAATCTGGCGCGCAAGTTCACCAAGAAGGGCGACCAGATGGCGGTCTTCCTGCTGGAAGACCTCGATGCCTCGATCGAAGTGACGATCTTCCCGCGGACGCTGGCCGAACAGGGCCACAAGCTCGAAGATGACCTCATTGTCTCGGTGAAGGGACGTCTCGACCGGCGCGACGAGTCACGCTTCGGCATCATCGGCCAGACCATCACCGTGCTGCATGGTCTCGATGACGGGCCGGCCGTTCCGCTTCGATTGCGGATGCCGTCGACGTCGCTCGATGAGTTGAAGATCCAGCGTCTGAAGCGGATTCTCAAGGAACACCCGGGCGATTCGGTGGTGATGGTCGACATCGGAATGGGCCAGGTCTTGAAGCTTGCCGACGAGTTCCGTGTCGACGTCGATCGGTCGGTCGGCGAGTTGCGCATGGCCTTCGGGCACGAAGCCGTCCTCCTCTAGCCGATTCCGGGGGTAGAATGGTCGCGATGGCTCTTGAAGTTTCGACCAACGACGCCTCCGCGCTGACGGACACCGACCTCGACGAATTGGCGTCGATGGAAGAGGCCTTCAGCGCCGGATCGCTCTCCAAGGCGAAGGAAGACTGGGTCCTCATCACGACGGCCCGATTCGGTGACGCCCTGCATGGCTTCACGTTTTCGACGCTCGAGCGCATTGGCGGAACGCCATGTGTGCTGATCGGGCTGATGAGCGTCAAGCGCACGTCCAAGCGTGACCAGGTGCTCCGCGGGCTGATGAGCGAGGCGTATCACCGTGCGCTGATGGCATTCCCCGACGAGGACGTCGTTGTTGGCTGCCGCTTCGTCAACGCCGACTCAGTGGTGGCGTTGAAGGATCTCGACGACCTCACGCCACGCCCCGACAACGACGCGGTGGGTGAGAACGTGCCTGGGGTCGACGCTTGGCCAAGCGCTTCGGCATCGACGGCAAGTACGATGCGAAGTCCTTCATCTCGAAGGCTGGCGCACAAGACGGCTTCCTCGACTTCGAGTCGGCCAAGCCCGAGAACCTCGATCCCGATGTCGTCGAGATGTTCGACGCCGTGCCGGTCGACAAGGGTGGCGTCATGGTGGTCTACGGCTGGACCATGGCCGAAGACCTGCAGAAGCTCGGCAAGCGCTGAACGAGTTCGCAGACATCGTTCGCTCCCGGCGGATGACTCGGGCGTTCTCGTCTGAACCTGTTGACCCAACTATCGTCGATCAGCTCGTCGATCTAGCGTCGCGTGCTCCGAGCGCTGGCAAGACGCAGGGTTGGCATCTCGTGGTGCTCGAGGGTGAGCAGACGAAACGATTCTGGGACATTTCGCTGCCCATTGAGAAACGTGCATCGTTTCGGTGGACGCATTTGCTCGACGCACCCGTCATCGCATTGCCGCTGGCGGACGCGGGGGCCTACACGGCACGGTATTCCGAACCAGACAAGGCTCGAACCGGACTCGGAGAAGGAGCCGACGCGTGGCCGGTGCCGTATTGGACGATCGACACGTCGATGTCGGTGATGACGTTCCTGCTGGCCGCTGAGGAAGCGGGCCTCGGCGCTCTGTTCTTCGGTGTCTTCCACAACGAAGAAGCGCTGCGGGCCGAGCTCGGCATCCCTGACGAGCTCGAACTGCTCGGCGCTGTCGCTCTCGGCCATCGCAGGAATGATGATGACGACGATGAGTCCGGGGCCGGCCGGAGTTCAGTCCGTGCCCGGCGCAGGCCCGAGCAGATCATCCACCGCAACGGCTGGTGAAGTCAGCGCTCTGGCGGGGGAGGTGGGCATCGAGAGGCGTTTGCCGGTGAGAACTTCGGAGAAGCCTTCGACGGTGTCCTGGGGCAACTGGCAGACATGGTCACGGCAAACGTAGACCTTGCCCTCCTCACGGCCCTCCCACAACGGTGAGTCATACGGCTCGCCCCATGCCAGCACGGTGTCGGGGCGCCAGATCGACTGGGCCATGCGCAAGATGTCGGGACGGTCGCCGACGATGACGACTTCGGTCGTGCCACGGCGGCGAAGGTCGGCGGCAATGAGTGCGTTCGAGTACATGCCGATGCCCTCATCGACCTGCGTGTTGAGCAGGTGCAGGATGCGGTCGGCCTGGTTGGCGTAGCGCTGCTCGCCAGTCAGGCCCGCAAGTCGGTACAGCGCAACCGCTGCCGTCGAGTTGGCTGACGGCAAGGCGTTGTCCTTCAGGTCCTTCTGGCGGACAATCAGCTCCTCGGCGTCTTCGGCCGTTGTGTAGAGCCCGCCGTTGACCGGGTCCCAGAACCAGTCGAGCATCGTGTCGGCCGTCTCGATCGCGGCGGTGATCCAGCGAGCTTCGCCGGTGCACTCAGCGAGCCGGGTGAAGGCGTCGACGAGCGCAGCGTGATCGCCGGCGAGTGCATCGTGGCGAGCTCGGGGCTCACCGTCGGCATGCCAGCTGCGATGCCAGCGCCCGTCCGGCTTGCGGAGTTCTCTCAGCAGGAACTCGCCGTTGCGAATCGCAGCGTCCCGCCATTCGGAGTTGTTGAACACCGCCGCTGCCTCGGCGAGGGTCGACAGGAACAACGCGTTCCACTCGGTGAGGATCTTGTCGTCAAGGCCGGGCCGGCGCCGCTGCTGGCGAGCTTGCGCCATGCGGAACGTGCCGTAGTCGATTTCCTTCGGACGCTGCATCACCCCGCGGGCTTGCATCCGGTTCGGGATCGACCGGCCGCCGCTCTCGGCCCAGTTGCCTTCGTCAGTGATGTCGTACCACTCGATGGTCGCATCGACGATGGCAGGCTTGACGTCCGGCATCGCCGCACGGACCTCGTCGGGCGTCCAGCTGTAGAAGAGGCCTTCGACGCCGTTTCCGTCCTCGTCGGGGGAGTCGGCATCTTCGGCCGAGTAGAAGCCTCCGTCGGGGTGCTGCAGCGTGGTGAGCACATACCCGATGGTTTCGCCGAGCACCTGCTTCCACTGCTGCTCGCCGAGCACGATCAGGCCGTGCAGGTAGGTCTTGCAGAGCAGCGCTTGGTCGGACAGCATCTTCTCGAAGTGCGGCACGAGCCACTCGCGGTCGACTGAGTAGCGGGCGAAGCCGCCACCGACGTGGTCGTACATACCGCCCGAGCACATCGCATCGAGGGTGGTGACGATGATGTTCTTGGCCGCCTCGGCGCCGTTGCTCATGTAGGCCCGCAGCATCAGCTCGAGGTTGAAGGTCGACGGGAACTTGGGGGCCTGGCCGAAACCGCCCCATTCCGGGTCGAAGGCCTTGCCAAGGCCTTGGACGGCGTTGTTGAGCTGTTCGACGTCGGGGAGGTCGTCGCCTGCTTTGAGTTCAGCGCTCGCTGAGATTGCCTTCACGAGCTGGTCGACGTTCTTGCGGACGTCTTCCTGGCGGACGGTCCAGATGCCTCCGTCACCGTTCTCACCGTTGCCGTTGATGGCATCGAGCAGCTTGAGGAACGGTTCCTTGGGGTAGTAGGTGCCGCCGTAGAACGGTTCGCCGTCGGGCGTCATGAAGACCGTCATCGGCCAGCCGCCGCGGCCGGTCATTGCTTGCACGGCGTCCATATAGAGCGCGTCGACGTCCGGGCGCTCTTCGCGGTCGACCTTGACGTTGACGAACAGCTCGTTCATCTTCGCCGCCACGTGGTCGTCCTCGAAGCACTCGTGGGCCATCACGTGACACCAGTGGCACGCCGAGTAGCCGACCGACAGCAACACCGGCACGTTGCGTTCCTTGGCGGCAGCGAAGGCGTCCGGACCCCAGGCGTACCAGTCGACCGGATTGTCCCGGTGCTGGCGCAAGTAGGGCGAGGTCTCGTCGGCAAGCCGGTTCATGCGAGGCAGGGTAACGGCGACGTCGAAGACGGGCTCGTCCAACCTCCCAGGTGAGTGCGCGTCAGGTGGTTGCGCGGTGTTCGTCTCCGGGTGATGTGGGACGGGTAACGGTGAGACAGTGCATGCGGTGGGTGGCATGGAGTTGGAGGCAGGGGGTGGGGCATTTCACGTCTGCCCGATTTGCCGACGGGATGACGCAGAGCCGGTCACGCACTTCGGGCGGACGTGCACCGTCTGCGGTCGGATGTGGAGCAGACGCGCGAACGAGCCAGCGCGCCCACGGTTCAGGCAGCTGCAGCTGGGCGTTCGGCGAGCAGGTCGGGCAGGCATTGGCTGTGCAAGCTGCCGTCGGGCAGGAACACGCTGAGTTGTCGGGTACTCGGGTCGAGTTGCAATCGCCATCGCCCCTCGTGTGCTCGATGATGGTGATACGTGCAGACCGGTAGCAAGTTGGCCAGATCCGTCGGGCCGTCGTGTTCGTCCCATTCGAGCAGGTGATGGATCTCGGTCATGTCGAAGCTGGTCTCACACCCGTCGATCGAGCAGGTTCGGTACATCGAGCGAAGGGCGGAGCGCTGGGCGGCTGTGGCGTGGCGCTTGGCCCGACCGACGTCAAGCGGCCGGCCTTCGCCATCGAGCACCACCGGGATGATGTTGGCGTTGCAGGCGTGGCGGCGAGCGGTGGCCACCGGAAGTGCTGTTCCATCAGCGTATTCGCAGATCAAATCCGCGTGAGTGCCAGCCTGCAGGGTGGGGAGATCGATGAGCACGCCGACTTCAGGAACGGCCTGCGCTGCGGCACGTGTACTGGTGACGAGCCCGATGAAGGCAGATGCGGCGACCTGGTCGTAGCGCTGCCCTTCGTACTCGGCACGCTTGTGGAGTGCCGTCACCTCAGCGTTCAACTTTCGCTTGAACTTCTGGTAGTCGTCCGGGTGCAGGTCGGCACGGACCCAGCCCATGCCTGTGGTGTCGTTCAGGCCATGGCTGAGCGTCGCAAGCGTGCGCTGGTGCTCGGAGCGGTCGATTGCTTCGTCGTCGGTGCTCAGGGCCTCGGTGAGTTTGCGCAGGTGCTGTGCGAACTGGCCAGGTGTGGACGTTGCGGCCCGTTCGGCCAGTTCGTCACCCCGAGAGAACAGCTCGACTCGCTGATCGTCGTCGAGCTTTCCAGCAGCATTGGCCAACGCATCAGCGTGTTCGTCCGACACGCGCCCGGCAGCTCGCTGCTTGCCCAGGGCGGGCGCACTCCCGTATGCCTCGGCCCGACGTTCGTCCTTCGCCGCCTGGCGTGACGATGTGCGGTTGGAGCGGGCAAGGACGTCAGCAGCAGGAGGCGCAGCGCCCTCAGCCTCGAGCTTGGCGAGCCGTCGGGTGATCGCGGCCTTCGTGACCGAGACCCAGCCGTCGACTCGATTGAGGTCGTGCAGCGCCGAGGTGAGTTCGCCCACGCCAGCAGTGGCGGTGTCGACGGATTCAATCCGTTCGGCGAGCTGCCCCAGGCCCATGAAGAAATCGTAGTTGAATTGATACCGAAAAACAAACAAAAGTTCGGTAAGAATTGGGATAAGGTACGAATGTTCGAGAGCGTCACTCTGTCGCCCGCGACCAGAACGATGGCTCGCTAGCGTCGTGCGCATGAGCATCATTGGTTGGATCGTCGTCGGCCTGATTGCAGGTGGCCTGGCGCGCTGGATCGTCAAGGATGACCGGAGCGGCTGCATCTACACAATGATCGTCGGTGTGCTCGGTGCGATGATCGGAGGCTGGCTGATGTCGACCATCGACAGTGAAGGTGTCGACGAGTTCTCGCTGCGGAGTGTCGGAGTAGCCGCACTCGGCGCGGTCTTGTTGCTGCTCGTGCTGCAGGCGATCGCTGGCCGTGGCGTTAGACGCCAGTAGCGTGAAAACCGCCGTCGACGTGGATGATCTCGCCGGTGGTTTTGGGGAACCAGTCCGACAGCATCGCAACGACGGTACGGGCGACTGGCTCGGAGTCGTTGACATCCCAGCCGAGTGGCGCACGCCCGTCCCAGACGTCTTCAAACTGGGCGAAGCCCGGGATCGACTTGGCGGCCATCGTGCGGATCGGGCCGGCCGCGACCAGATTGCAGCGGATGCCTTGTGGGCCGAGTTCCTTGGCCAAGTAGCGCGACACGCTCTGGAGCGCGGACTTGGCGACGCCCATCCAGTTGTAGGCCGGCCATGCCACCGAGTTGTCGAAGTCGAGGCCGACAATCGAGCCGCCGTCCTGCATCAGCGGAACGAACGCATCGGCCAGGGCTTTGAGCGAGTAGGTCGACACGTGCATCGCGATGGCGACGTCGTCCCAGGGCGCATCCATGAAGTTGTCGCCCAGGCACGACTCCGGAGCGAAGCCAACAGCGTGCAGCACTCCGTCGACGCTCCCCCACTTGGTAGCGAGCGCTTCGCGAACGGCAACACCGTGCTCAGGCACGGTCACGTCGAGTTCGAACACCTCGATCTCGGAGCCGTCGGAATTCGTGTTGAGTTTGCGTGCCGTGCGCTGGGTGAGACGCAACGCGCGCCCGGCACCGGTCAGCACGATATTGGCGCCCTGTTCCTGCGCGATTTTCGCCACGCCGAACGCAAGCGACGCGTCCGTGAGGACGCCGGTGATCACGATGTTCTTTCCGTCGAGCAGACCCATGCCACGCAAGCTAGCCCGGTCGTCGGCTGTGACACGCGTTGCGAAGGCAGGGGAGTGGCAGCGCTGTGTGGCACCCTGTCGCCATGTCGGGAATGAAACGTCAGTCGTCGGGGGTTGAGGGATGACCGTGAAGCAAACCATGCAGCTCTACGACACCGCCCGTCGCGCCATCGTTCCGTTCGAGCCTGGCGAGGAAGTGCTCATGTACACCTGCGGCATCACGCCGTATGACGCCACACACCTCGGTCACGCGGCCACGTTCATCGCGTACGACATCTTGCAGCGTCGCCTCATCGACATGGGCCACACGGTCAAGTGTGTCCGCAACGTCACCGACGTTGACGATCCGCTGTTTGTCAAAGCGCGCGAACTCGGGGTGCACTACCTCGATCTGGCGGCATCTGAAGAAGCTCGCTTCGAGCGCGACATGGTGGCGCTCAATGCGCTGCCCGTCGCATCAAGCCCGCGTGCGTCCTCCGCGATCCCTGACATCCGTGGCTTCATCGGCATGGTGCTCGATCGCGGCTACGCGTACGAGGCGGGTGGCTCCGTGTACTTCGACGTCTCGAAGTTCGACTCATTCGGCTCGATGAGCGGCTACTCCGAGGAGGAGATGCTCGCCTACGCAAGGGAGCGTGGCGGAAACGTCGACGACCCGAACAAGCGCTCACCGCTCGACTTCGTGCTGTGGCACCCGTCCGCAGACGACGAACCGTCGTGGGACACGATGTGGGGTGCTGGTCGCCCCGGCTGGCACATCGAGTGTTCGGCGCTGGCGTTGCGCGAGCTCGGCACGACCATCGACTTGCACGGTGGCGGCTCAGACCTGATCTTCCCGCACCACGAGTCCGAACGGGCCCAGTCAGAGGCGGCAACCGGCGAGCAGTTCGTGAAGCACTGGATGCACACGTGCATGATCTTCATGGACGGCGAGAAGATGTCGAAGAGCCTCGGCAATCTCGTGTTCGTCGACGCGCTGCGCGAGACCTACGACCCGCGCTCGATCCGCCTTGCGATCATCGAACACAACTACCGCGTCGATTGGCACTGGGACGACGAGCTGATGCCGCGCAACGCTGCTCGCCTGGAGGCATGGCTCGCCAATGCGACACCGAACCCGAGCCTGCTCGAGGTCGTGCGCGGACGGCTCGACGACGACCTCGACACGCCCGGAGCGATTGCCGCCATCGACGCCGCGGCGGCCGCCGGTGACGGAGTATTCGAATCGGCCTCCCTGCTCGGCGTCGAACTCGTCTGATTCACACGAAGTTCACGGAGCGGCCTGCGCAGCGCGCGCGACGTGTTCTAATGTCGCACTCATGACCGACGGCCCTGGTGCAGGCACGCTGCAGCGACGAGTCCGCAAAGTGGGCGCCCCGCTGGTGACACGCCTGTGGGACATCGACGTGTCCGGCCTCGAGCGGTTGCCCACCGAGGGGCCGGCCATTCTCTGCCCCAATCACATCTCGTTCCTCGATTCGGCATTTCTCACGTTCACGCTGCCGCGGAACATCTCCTTCGTCGGCAAAGCCGAGTACATGGACTCGTGGAAGACCAAGTTCCTCTTTCCAGCGATGGGCATGATCCCGATCGACCGGACGGGTGGAGCGAAGAGCACCGCCGCGCTCGACGCTGCTGAAGCCGTGCTCCAACGCGGAGAACTCTTCGGGATCTACCCCGAAGGGACGCGGAGCCGCAACGGATCACTCGGGAAGGGCCGAACCGGTGCGGCGCGATTGGCAATGACCGTCGGATGCCCGATCTACCCGGTTGGCATCATCGGCACCGACGAGATTCAGCCGCCGGATGCCAAGGCACCGAAGCTCCGTAAGCGCGCCGAGATCAAGATCGGTCGTCCGATCAAGCCGGAGCGATACATGAATCGCGGGGCAGAGCACCTCGCATGGCGATCGATGATCGACGAAGTGATGTTCGAGATCCGTGAGCTGTCCGGCCAGGAGTACGTCAACCGGTACCACGGTGACGAAGCCGATTCCGAGCCCACAGTGAAGGCACAGGTCGGCCATGTCACTGACGCCACGCCTGTCGAGCGAGAGCTCGTCGCTGCCGCAGACGGCTGATCTGAAACTGTCCGCCTGTGCGGCGACGGGCGCTTCTATCCTGGGCGTCCCATGTCGAACATCACGATCTCGCTTCCCGACGGTTCGAGCCGAGAGCTGCCTGAAGGGTCGACCGCGCTCGACCTCGCAGCATCCATCGGTTCCGGTCTGCGCAAGGCGGCTGTCGCCGCAAACATCGACGGGACCGAGACCGATCTGACCGTTCCGCTTGTCGACGGCAACGTCGTGGCCCTGATCACCAACGACACCGATGCTGGACGTCACTCCGCGAACTCTTGAACTGAATCGGAAATTGCTGATTTGCCAGCGGCGAAGCGGGACAGCAACTCAATCGTCCC
>CAXMZV010000022.1:0-16894 GCA_964199985.1 Candidatus Ilumatobacter isfjordensis
TCAGCTCTTCATCCTGAGTCCCGGCATGTCGCCGTACGTGCTAGAGAACAAGTAGGTGTCGTAGGTCTCGCACTCGTAGAAGTCAGCGCCGATCACGCCCCCACTTTTGTCCGAGCAGTGGTCGCCCGGCCCCGTGCCGCCAGTGCCGCCGTTGATGTAGTCGTCGCCGGATGCTCCGACGTGGGTTGCCGTGCGCCCTTGGCACTGATGGCCCCCAGTGCCGGCGGTCTGGGCTGCTGTTGCGGCGAATTCGACCGCCACGGCGATGGTGGCGGTTCCGATGATGATGTTTCGCATATTGTGCTCCTCGTGATCGGTGGCGTTGTTGCCGACACGGGTCCCAGGGCCGCGACCGGTCCGCTCCTTGCACAACGCTCCGAAGTGATGCTGGGGTGGCACGATCGGCTTCCGTTGGGCAACGTGTGTTGAACTCGCCCGGCACGTCAGACCACGTAGAAGGACCCACATGATCAAGACTCGTTTCACCGTTGCCGATTTGTCTGGCGCCGATCCGTACAAACTCGCAACCGGGCTGGTTGTGCCGCGGCCGATTGGTTGGATCGGGTCGGTCTCGGCGGACGGTGTTCCCAACTTGGCGCCCTATTCGTTCTTCAACTGCGTCAGCGGCAACCCGCCCACGTTCGTCTTCTCACCCGGACGCGGTATGCGGAAGGACACCCTGTCCAACGTTCGTGAAGTCGGCGAGTTCACCATCAACATCGTCACGACCGAGGTCGTGGAGGCGATGAATGCAACAGCAGCGTCCCACGGGGCCGACGTCGACGAGTTCGTTGCGGCCGGCCTTACCGCCGTGCCGTCCTCATCGATCCGGCCGCCGATGGTCGGCGAATGCAAGGCCAACATCGAATGTGTCGTGACCCAGATCGTCGACATCGGCCACGCTGAGCACGGCAGCGCCGTCGTGTTCGGCGAAGCAGTCGAGTTCCACGTCGCCGACCACCTCCTCGACGGTACCCGAATCGATCAGGTCGATCTGGCGGCGGTGGGACGCCACGTCGGCAACGCGTACAGCCACGCGACGGACCTCTTCGAGATCACCCGCCCCGACTGACCTCATGCCAGAGTCATGTGTGGTCCCGAGAAAATCGTCGCATCGCAGGAACTTCGGGCAGACTAGGGCTGATGTTGTCCTGGAAGCCGCATAAGCTCGCCTCGCCGCACGACGATCAGATCTTTCTGAAGATCAACGACAAGGTCCGCACGACCGCTGAGGTCCACGGCGTGCCCGTCGGCACCGAAGGCAAGGTCATTCTCGCCAACGGCTTCAACTGGACGCGCTACCGCGTCCTGTTCGAGAACGGCGCTGAAGTCGGCGATCTCGACCATCGCAATCTCGAACCCATCGGCCGCACGGCCAAGCGCATCGCCAAGCGCGACGCGAAGTAGAGCAATCACGGCTCGGCGTTTGCGTGAGGTTCACGCAGACACTGTGCGCAGGAAGCTCACGCAAAGCGCCCGGGCGACCGGTGGAGTACCCGACAGGCCCGCCGGTACACTCGCGCCTCTGTGAAGAGTTCTGTAGAGGCCCTCGAGGGCAACCAAGTCAAGCTGTACGTCGAAGTCGAAGAAGTCGAATTCGATTCCGAGATCGACAAGGCGTTCAAGCTGATCGCCAAGGAAGTGCGGCTGCCCGGGTTCCGACCTGGCAAAGCGCCCCGCAAGGTGCTCGAAGCGCAGGTGGGCATCGGCCCGGCTCGCGAGCAGGCGCTTCGTGACGGCGTGCCGGAGTATCTCGCCAAGGCGGTGCGCGAGCACGACGTCGACCTCATCTCAACACCCGAGGTCGAAATCACCGACGGTCAAGAGTCCGGCCCGGTCGAATTCGAGGCCACCTGCACGGTCCGTCCCGTTGTCGAGGTGCCGGGGTACGACTCGCTGTCGATCGAGCTTCCCGTGCTCGACGTCACCGACGACGAGCTCGATGAGGCTCGCAACGCCGAACTGCGCAAGTCAGGCGCACTCGTCGACGCCGACCGCCCCGCAGAGGAGGGTGACTTCCTCACGGTCGATCTCACCGCCAGCCGCGATGGTGAAGAGGTCATCGGACTCAACACCGAAGACTGGAACTACGAGATCGGCCAGGGCTGGGTCAGCGACGATTTCGACGAGCAGGTCACCGGATCAACGGTTGGCGACGAACTCGCTTTCTCGTCGACTCCCAAGGGCACCGAAGAAGCTGCTGATTTCACCGTCAAGGTCACCGCAGTCCAGAAGATGGACATGCCGGAGCTGACCGACGAGTGGGTCGCCAACAACACGGGCGAGTTCGACACCATCGATGAGTGGACCACGGTGCTCAAGGAGCGCATCAGCGAGCAGAAGCTCAATGG
Organism: Candidatus Ilumatobacter isfjordensis; assembly: GCA_964199985.1. Taxonomy (GTDB): domain Bacteria; phylum Actinomycetota; class Acidimicrobiia; order Acidimicrobiales; family Ilumatobacteraceae; genus Ilumatobacter_A; species Ilumatobacter_A isfjordensis. The sequence goes on from CAXMZV010000022.1 coordinate 2,352, forward strand.
CATGCGTCAGGGCCTCGTCACCAAGATCACCGATGCGCTCACCGGCCTCAGCGAGATCGAAGCACCTGAGCCGATGGTCGATTCTGACCTCAACCAACGTGTGCAGAACACGATGCAGCAGTTCCAGGCTCAGGGCATCGACTTTGGTCAATGGATGCAGATGACCGGGCAAGAGCCCGAGCAGTTCATCGAGTCGATGCGCGGCCAGTCCGAGCAGGCCGTCAAGAGCGACCTTGCTCTCCGTGCCGTTGCCGCTGCCGAGGACTTCGAGGTCGAGGACCACGAGATCGAGGGCGAGTACGCCCGCATGGCCATGCAGCACGGCCAAAAGGCCAAGGAGATCCGCAAGGCCTACGAGCAGAACGACGCCGTCCCCGAACTGCTCGCACAGATCAAGAAGAGCAAGGCGCTCGACTGGCTTGTGCACAACGTCGGGTTCGTCGACGAGAACGGTGTTGCGCTCGATCGCGACCTCGTGCTCGGTCATACGCACGACGAAGACGGAAGCCACACCCACGATCACGACCACGACCACGACGAAGCCACTCACGAAGAAGGCACGGACGATGCGTCCGAGGAAGCAGCAGAGTCATGAATCTCCCCGCCGACAAGTACGCCGCTCAGAACTACCTGGTCCCCAACGTCATCGAGCAGACCAGTCGTGGCGAGCGCGCCTCCGACCTCTACAGCCGGATGCTCAAGGACAACATCATCTTCCTGCAGACGCCGGTCGATGACCAGATCGCCAGCCTCATCTGTGCGCAGCTGATCCACCTCGAGTCGGAGAACCCCGACAAGGACATCAGTATCTACATCAACAGCCCTGGTGGAGACATCACGGCGCTGTTCGCGATCTACGACACGATGCAGTTCATCAAGAACGACATCGCCACGATCTGCCTCGGCCAGGCCGCATCTGCAGCCGCCGTGCTGCTCGCCGCTGGCACAAAGGGCAAGCGTCTCGCCCTGCCGCACTCGCGAGTGTTGTTGCACCAACCTTCCGGCCAGGTCGGCTATGGCCAGGTCACCGATCTCGAGCTCGCCGCGAAGGAAATTCAGCGGATGCGTGAGATTCTCGACGGCATTCTCTCCTACCACACCGGTCAACCAATCGAGCGTATTCACGCCGATACCGACCGTGATTTCGTGATGGAAGCGAACGAGGCGCTGGAATATGGCATCATCGACACCGTGATCTCGTCGCGTGAGTCGGTGGACCGGGACGGCCCGATCCGCTGACCTCGGGTACGCGACGGTATCCACGACTCGAATCGGTGGGTGGGGCACAATGTCTCGCTCCCGGCCGGCTCGGTCGGGCAGAATGCAGAACGACGAACGCGTGAGATGTTGAGGGGTAACAACAGTGGCCAAATTCGGTGACACAGGCGAACTGTTGAAGTGCTCGTTCTGCGGCAAGTCGCAGAAGCAAGTCAAGAAGCTCATTGCGGGCCCCGGCGTGTACATCTGCGACGAGTGCATCGATCTCTGCAACGAGATCATCGAAGAGGAGCTCACCGAAACGGCCGAGCTCACTTTCGACAACCTGCCCAACCCCCGTGAGATTCGAGCCTTCCTCGACGACTACGTGGTCGGGCAGGTCGAGGCCAAGAAGATTCTCGCCGTATCGGTCTACAACCACTATCGCCGTATCCAGTATCAGAGCCAGGCCACCACGGTCGGCCGGCGCGACGACGTCGAGCTGGCCAAGTCCAACATCTTGCTGCTGGGTCCGACGGGCTGTGGCAAGACGCACCTCGCACAGACACTCGCTCGTCAGCTGAACGTTCCTTTCGCGGTCGCGGATGCAACGGCGCTCACCGAGGCGGGTTACGTCGGTGAAGACGTCGAAAACATTCTCCTCAAGCTGATCCAGGCAGCCGACTTCGACGTCAAGCGAGCCGAGACCGGCATCGTCTACATCGACGAGATCGACAAGGTTGCTCGCAAGAGCGAGAACCCGTCCATCACCCGTGACGTGTCGGGCGAAGGTGTGCAGCAGGCCCTGCTCAAGATTCTGGAAGGCACGTCTGCGTCGGTCCCCCCGCAGGGCGGCCGCAAACATCCACACCAAGAGTTCATCCAGATCGACACCACCAACGTGCTGTTCATTCTCGGCGGCGCCTTTGCCGGCCTCGAAGAGATCATCGAACAGCGCATCGGCCACAAGGGCGTGGGTTTCAGCGGCACCGTCCGCTCGAAGGTCGACCGCGACCCGGGCGAACTGTTCGCTCAGGTGCTGCCCGAAGACCTCGTGAAGTTCGGCATGATCCCCGAGTTCATCGGCCGCCTGCCGATGGTCGGTGCCGTGCGCAGCCTCGACCAGGAAGCCCTGGTCAGCATCCTCACCGAGCCGAAGAACAGCCTGGTCAAGCAGTATGCGAAAGTATTCGGCTTCGAAGATGTCGAGCTCGAATTCACCGAGGACGGCCTGAACGCAATCGCTGACCAGGCGCTGCTTCGAGCGACCGGTGCTCGTGGCCTCCGGGCGATCCTCGAAGAGGTGTTGCTCGAAACGATGTACGACCTTCCGGGTCGTGAGGACATTGGCAAGGTCATGATCGACCGCGAGACCGTGATCGACAAGGTCAACCCCACGCTCGTGCCCCGCAAGCCAGCGCGGCAACGCAAAGCTGCTTCTTAGGCAGCGACGCTCGAAGCTCGCTGCGCTCGCCTCGCTTTCTCGGAACGTGCCTACATCTTGTCGGAAGGTTGAATTCTCATGACGTCAGGATCTGACTTCACGTTTGCTGACGCGCTCACCTACCTCGACGACCATGCGTCATATCAGAAGACGGGGCGGATCGATTCGCCGTCGACTGAGGTGATTGAGGCGCTCTGCTCGGCGATGGGCGATCCGCAGCACTGTGCGCCGGTCATTCATGTCACGGGAACCAACGGCAAGGGTTCGACGGTCCAGATGATCTCGCGCATGCTTGCAGCTGCGGGCCTGTCCGTCGGGACGTACACGAGCCCGCACCTCGAGCATGTCAACGAGCGGATTCGGCGCAATGGCGAGTCGATCAGCGACGAGGAATTCGCTGAGGTCGTCGGTGCCATCGCCGAACTCGAACCGTTGGTCGGACATTTCCCGAGCTACTTCGAGATCATGACTGCAGCGGCGTTCCGCTGGTTCGCTGACACCGCTGTTGATGTCATGGTGATCGAGGTGGGCATCCTGGGTCGGTGGGACGCGACCAATGTCGTCAACCCAACCGTTGCCGTCGTCACCAACATCGGCATGGACCACAACGAGTTTGCTGGCCCCACGCTTGTCGACGTCGCCACGGAGAAGGCCGGGATCATCAAGCCCGGTTGTGCCGCGGTCATCGGCGAGACGCGTCCTGAACTCGTGGAGATCTTCCAGGCTGCGGGCGCCGCATCCGTGATCGTGCGCGGCGACGACTTCGAAGTCGACAGCAATGCGCTGGCATTGGGTGGCCGCATGCTGGACATCCGCACGCCGACGACGATCTATCCCGACGTCTTCATCCCGCTGCACGGTGCATACCAGGGCGTCAATGCGGCCGTCGCCCTGACCGCTGTCGAGATGTTCTTTGCGGCGCCGCCGTCTGAAGAGATCGTGACCGAAGGTATGGGCGAAGTCGCGATGCCTGGTCGCTTCGAGGTGCTCGGCCGGCAGCCCCTCACGATCATCGACGGTGCGCACAACCCGATCGGAGCCGACACGTGCGCTCAAGTGTTCTTCGACGACTTCCAGCCCGACGGTCGACGTCTCCTGGTGTTCGGCACGCTGCGCGATCCTGGCGAGATGCTCGCTGCGCTCCGCGCCGATGAGTTCGACATGGTCTTCGCCTGCACGGCGCCGTCGCCTCGCGGCGTCAACGTGCGCGAGGTCGTCGAGGCGGCGAAAGCCCTCGGTTGCGACAACATTGCCTCGTTCGACACTGTCGAAGATGCGTGCGTTCGTGCCATGGAGTACGCCGACGGCGACGACGCCGTGCTTGCAACGGGCAGCCTGTACACCGCTGGTGCTGCTCGCGCCGTGTTGCAACGCCACGCCAACTAGCAGCTCTCGCATATCGCCTCGACCTGGCGGACACTTCGTGTGAGGACAAGCTCCGTCGGATGGACCATGTGCTCACACGGAACGAGCGAGCAGTGCGCCGCGAACCGATGCGGTGGCGATCAGACCCCATGGCGTGGCGCAGTCGCCTTCGACGTCTTTGACGCGCAGGACGTGAGTGACGGCTTGGTGGAGCCGGAAGGGCTCGAGCCGACCGCTCGTCACGGCTGCAACGATTGCAGCGTGAGCATCGGAGGCGTCGACGGCATCCACGAGTGCGAGGTCTCCGCCAGCCTGGAGGAACAAAACCGCCGCATCCGGCCCGGTCGCAACTTGGCGGATGGCACCCATGCCGAGGGCGTCGCTGACGACCAAACCATCGAAGCCGAGTTCGGTGCGCAACAACCCGTTGATCGCTGCGCGTGACAGTGAAGCGGGACGACCGTCGGTGAGCCCGGGCACGTCGAGGTGGCCGACCATGACGCCGACGTCGTCGGAGAGCATCGCTTCGTATGGGGCGAGGTCGGTCGCTCGGAGTTCGTCGAGCGGGGGAGTGGTGGCGGCTCCGTCGTGCGTGTCGGCGCTGGCGCGGCCGTGGCCCGGAAAGTGTTTGAGCACGGGCGTCACGCCGGCGTCGAGATACCCGGCAATTGCCGCACCGGCGTACTCGATCACCACATCAGGATCGCTCCCATACGACCGGCTCCCGATTGCTGGCCCGTCGCCAACGTCGACGACAGGGGCAAACGCCATCGAGACATCGAATGCCGCCAGTCCGGCGCCGTAGTCGGAATACATCTGCGAGACCTCAGCGAGCGTCATCGACTCGACTTGGCGGCGGGCGCTGGGGAGCGGCCAGATCAACTCGTCGAACCGTTGGACTGGCCCGCCCTCTTCATCGCTCGCGAACAGTCCAGGGACGTCGGATGAAGCGAGATCAGCGGTGAGCTGGCGGAAGAAGTCGACGCCGACGTTCGCCTCAGCAACGAAGTCGCCGACCGGCGCAATCCCGGACAGCTGACGATTGCCGAGCATCATCTTCACATCCGCCACCTGGCTGGAGTTGGAGATGAGCCCAACGAGCGTCTGGCCTGCCTGCTCCTCGATTGACAGCTGCGCCGCGCACTCGACTCGGTCAACGGCAGGCTCCAGAGACATGTCGGCGCTGACCTGCGCCTCGACAGAGCGCGGACCGATCGCTGCGGGCCCGATGCAGGCCAGTGTCAGAGCGAGTTGCGTCAGGCGTCTCACCTCGGCAGTCTGACAGCGCGGGTTGCGTGTGCCACCGATAGCGTTGTTGGCCATGTCTGATCGCACACTCGTCCTCCTGAAGCCCGACACCGTGGAGCGCAAGCTCGTCGGTGCGGTCACCTCGCGTTTCGAGGCGAAGAACCTTGACATCGTTGCAATGGAGCTCCGCCAGCTCGACGCTGACACCCTCGCTCGTCACTACGAAGAGCACGTCGGCAAGGGCTTCTATGGCGAACTCGTCGAGTTCATGAGCCGCGGCCCCGTCGTGGCCATGGTCATCGAGGGCCCGGAAGACACGTGGGAAGTGGTGCGCAACATGGTGGGCGCCACCAACCCGCGCAGCGCAGCCCCTGGCACCATCCGCGGTGACCTCGGAATTCTCTTCACGGAGAACCTCGTGCACGGCAGCGACTCACTCGAGTCGGCCCAGCGCGAGATCGGCATCTTCTTCCCGAATCTGTAACATCCGCCGCCCTGGTAATGTAGACCAGGAACGAGGTGCGGCGTCCTTGGGATCGCTCGCCTCCACAGCACTCGAATCTTCAGCTCGCGAAGGGAGGGCCAGTACATGGCCCGCAACAACCCGCTCAGCCTGGGACGTGACCTCGCCATCGACCTCGGTACGGCGAACACCCTCATCTATGTCCGTGGCCAAGGCGTCGTGCTCGACGAGCCGTCGGTCGTCGCCATCAATGCCAATGACGGTCGCCCGGTGGCCGTCGGCCTCGAAGCCAAGCGCATGATGGGCCGGACACCGAATCACATCAAGGCGATTCGTCCGCTCAAAGACGGCGTCATTGCCGACTTCGAGGTGTGCGAGAAGATGCTGCGCTACTTCATTCAGAAGGTGCACGCCTCGAAGTGGAGTAAGCCGCGCATGGTCATTTGTGTTCCGTCGGGCATCACCGGCGTCGAGCAGCGCGCCGTGCAGGACGCTGCAGAATACGCAGGAGCTCGTAAGCCGGTCCACATCATCGAAGAGCCCATGGCCGCAGCCATTGGTGCCGACCTCCCGGTGCACGAACCGTCCGGCAACATGATCGTCGACATCGGCGGTGGCACCACCGAAGTGGCGGTCATCTCTCTCGGTGGCATCGTCACTGCACAGTCGGTGCGCGTTGCAGGTGACGAACTCGACGACGCCGTGTTGCAGTACGTGAAGAAGGAGTTCTCGCTCGCGATCGGCGAACGAACCGCCGAGGAGATCAAAATCCAGATGGGCTCGGCATGGCCGATGGAAGAAGAGCTCACGGCCGACATCCGGGGCCGCGATCTCATCTCGGGTCTGCCGCGCACCATCCAAGTGACCACCGAACACATCCGTGAGGCGGTCGCTGAGCCGATCAATGCCATCATCGATGCCGTGAAGACCACGCTCGACAAGACGCCGCCAGAACTTGCGGCCGACATCATGCAAGACGGCATCATGCTGACGGGCGGCGGTGCGTTGCTCGGTGGTCTCGATGAGCGCCTGGCGCATGAGACCGGCATGCCGATCCGCGTTGCTGCCGAGCCGCTCTACAGCGTCGTCATCGGATCCGGTCGAGCTCTCGAGAACATCGACGCCATGCGCGGTCTGATGTCACTCGGCGGCGAGAACTGATTCGCCCGCGCCCGCCGCGTTCCCTGATCGTGGGAGATTTCTGAGATGGCGATCTACACCGTTGGGCGGCGCCGCGTCATCGTTGCGCTGCTCCTCACTCTTGTCCTGCTGCTCACGCTGGACCTACGCGGCAACCCTGTCCTCGACCGCGTTCGCGACGGATTCGCGCGGGCAATGGAGCCGATCGAATCAGCGACGGATGTCATCACGACGCCCGTGAGCCGTGCCTGGAATGGCGTCACCCAGTACGACGACTTGGAACGTGAAAACCAAGCGCTCCAAGACCAGCTCGATCGGCTGATTGGCACACAAGCCACCGCTCGCCTGTCGGTCGAGGAGGCAGCGGAGCTGAAGGCGCTGCTCAGCCTCAATTCCCTTGCCGGCATTCCGACCGAGGTGGCCAAGGTCGTCGGCGCGTCATCGAACAACCTCGACCAGATCATCGAGATCGACATCGGACGGACGCGTGGTGTCCGTGTCGGCATGCCCGTCGTCAACCAGGCCGGCCTCATCGGAAAGATCACCAGTGTCACCGACAACACCGCAAAGGTGATGTTGATCACCGACTCCAGGTACGTCGTCCCGGTGCGCGTGCAGGCCGCGCCAGAGGCAGATCTGGGCCCGACCGACACCCGGCCATCGGGGCGAACCAACGAAGAACTCGAGGACCTCGTCGCGAGCACGCTCGTCACCGATGTCCTCGCATCCGAATCGTCGTTGCCCCAGAACGACGGATCAAACGGCGACGCGGCCAGCGTTGACGACCCCGCCCCGGCAGACGTGCCGGTCAATGCGACGCCGACGACGCTCGACCCCAACGATCCCGAGGACGTCGCGGCTGTGTTGCCGGTCGATGGCGATGTCATCGAGCCCACGACCACGACCACGACCACGACGCCCACCACAGTGCCGAATCTGACGGCCAAGGAATTCGGTGCGCTCGAAGGACGAGGACGAGGGCTGGTCCCGCAGATTCGATTCTTGCAAGACAACCCCAGTCTCGCCGTGCTCCAAGAAGGTGACCTCGTCGTCACAGCCGGGGGCTTCGACAGCCTTGCGCCGCCCGACATCCCGATCGGTGTGGTCATCAACCGTGCCGACCGGTCCGGCCCCGGTGGTCCGCTCCTCGATGTACAGCCGTACGCCGACGTGACTCGCTTGAACTTTCTGCGGGTCGTGCTCTACACCCCGCTGTCCGAAGTCGAGCAGGAGTGACACCACCCACCCGCCTCGGAGCGGGCTGATGTTGGCGGCAATATGGCAAGGACCCGTCATTCGGTTGATTCCGGTTGGCATGATCCTGCTTGCACTGCAACGGTCGCTGTTTGTTGAGATCACGATCGCGGGTGTGACCATCCAGGTCGTGCTGGCGCTTGCCGCTGCTGCGGGTGCTGCCGGCGGATCCGAGCGCGGCGCCACCGCCGGCTTCGTTCTCGGTGTGATGTACGACATGTTGGAAGGCTTGCCGATCGGTTCGACAGCGATTCCGATGACGATCGCCGGAACCGTTGCCGGATTCCTGGCCATCATCGTTGCCGATCCGCAATGGTGGTTGGCGATGATCTTCACAACGATGGGCGCCGCGGTCGGCGAGGTCATGGTCCCGGTGACCCGGTTGTTCACCGGAGCGAGCGATCCGTTTGAGCCGCGACTCACACTGATCGTGCCCGTGGTGGCGATCGCTGCAGGTCTCCTCTCGCCGATTTTCGTTCCGTTGGCGCGATGGTGTCTCCGGATCCGGAGCGCCGAGTGGGTCGCCCCGCCACGCGAGCCCGCCCTGTGACGTGTGGCCCTGACGATGACCCGCGGGCGCAACGTTTGGTGAACAGCGCCCGCCGCGCTCACCCGGTAACCCCGCACGACTACATTGCGTTTGTGTGAAGAACGACCACCGGAGCCTGGTGCGACCGGAGTCGATCGACGTTCAGGAAAGGGCACACTGACGCCATGGCAGTCGACAAACGCGCCACCCGATTGGGCATTCTCGCCGTAGTCGGCACCTTGCTGTTCTCACTGGTCGGCGCGCGCCTCTGGTTCCTGCAGACCGTGGAGGCCGAAGCATTGCAGGAGCAGGTCAACACGACCAAGGTTCGGACTCGTGCGCTCTTGCCGCAGCGCGGTCGGATCTTCGATTCCGATGGCCGCATCCTCGCGGACAACCAGCGGTCGCTCGCCGTGACCGTCGACTGGGAACTGCTCCGTCGCGACAGCGACCGCGAGGAGATCTTCCGACGGCTCTCGGGCTGGGTCGATGTCCCAGTGGAGGACATGGAGCGACGATACGAACGAGGCATCACCGACACGCTGCTCCCGATGCCTGTAGCCGAAGGGCTGAGCGAGGCGACCGCGATCGCGATCAAGGAACGCGTCGAAGACCTCCCGGGCGTGCAGATCGTCGAAACGTCGACTCGGACCTACCCGTTTGCGCCACTGGCGAGTCACATCGTCGGCTACATGGGCGCGATCACTGCCGAGACCAAGGATCTCTACGTCAGCAACGGGTACACCCAGAGCGAACGCGTGGGGCAGTTCGGCATCGAGTTGAGCATGGAGCGAGAGCTGCACGGCGTCTCTGGCTATGTGAAGTACGAAGTCGACAACACGAGTCGCATCATCCGCGAAGTGGAGCGCGTCCCGCCGATCAACGGCCGCGACATTCAGCTGACCATCGATCTCGACCAGCAGCAGTTCGCCGAACAGGCGCTCGAGACCCAACTGAAGCTCAGGCGTCAGGCCACGGCGAGCAATCCGGTCGATCGTGAAACGAACTTCACGTCGCGCGTCTTCTACGAAGTTGACCCCGAGACCGGCGCAAAGGACTACTACCCGGGGGAGGTGCCGTTCAAGGCGCCGGCCGGCGCTGTGGTCGTCCAGAACTGGGACACGGGCCACGTCATTGCGCTTGCGTCGTACCCGACCTTCGACAACCGTTGGTTTGAGTCGGACCTGAGCGGCGGCAAGTTCGAAGAGATCTTCGACGCCACCGACCTCGAGGCGCTCGAGTACGACGACGAGGGCAATGTGATCCCTGAGTCGGTGAAGACTGACCCTGATCGATCGACACTGGTCAACCGGGCAATCCAAGGCCGCTACAACCTCGGGTCCACGTTCAAGCCCTTCAGTGCGTACGCCGCACTGTCGACCGGCCTCTTTTCGACGAGCGACCGGTACCAGGACCGAGGCACCTACAAAATGCAGTCGGTCGACGCCGACAAGTGCGCCTCTGGCCTCGTTCGGTGTGTGTACAAGAACGCCACCTGCGGCAACGGGCGGCCCTGCGTCTACGGATCAGTGGACGTCGAGACTGCGCTCGCAGTCTCGAGCGACGCGTTCTTCTATCGCGTGGGCGAGTTGATCATGGAGAACAATGAACAGAAGGATCTGCTGCAGCGGCAGGTCGGCTTGTTCAGCTTCGGCGAGAAGACCGGTATCGACCTGCCGTTTGAATTCGCCGGCACAGTGCCTGATCGAGAACTGAAAGAGGAGTACGCCAGCCGCGGCGTCATCAGCGAGGACGAAGGCCGCGGGTACTTCACCGGCGACAACGTGCAGCTCGCCATCGGGCAGGGGTTGCTGTCGGCAACCCCGCTGCAGCTAGCGACCGGCTACTCGACGATCGCGAACTTCGGGTTCGTGATGAAGCCCGAGATCATCAAGGCGGTCTATGAAGCAGGCGTGCCTGACGCTGCCGTGCAGGGCTTTGCCGACATTTCCCAGGCACGCTTCGCCGAAGAACCGAACATCGAGGGCGAGGTCATTCGCCAGATTCCGATGCCGGCCACCATTCATGACGAGATCGATCGCGGCCTCCGGCGCGTCGTCCGGACTGGTGGCGGCAACACGAGCGACTTCTACCACAGCGCAACTGGGGAAAAGCTCTTCTTCGACTACCCGAGCAGCGCCATCCCGGTCGCGGGCAAGACCGGAACGGCCCAGGGGCGGAACAACTTCCCGTGGAACGACTCTTCTGCCTTCACGGCGTACAGCATCGACTCGTCCCGCCCGTACACCGTCAGTGCCTATCTTGAAAAGAGTGGGTATGGAGCCACGGCAGCCGGACCGGTCGTCAAGTGCATGTTCCTCCAGATGTCGGGGATCGCGCCGACCGACTCCGTCGAACTCTCGCTCCCGCTCAACGTTGACCAGACGTTCCCTACCTCGCCGAAGAAGCTCGCCGACACCAGTTGCTTCTCGCGTCGCAAGTAATCGGCAAGACTGAGCACATGCGCATCGAAGCAACGGGAGTGACCGCCTGATGGCGACTTCCTTCCTCACGCGCAAGCCCGACTCTGGGCTCGGCAACATCGGAGCGAGCCCAGCCGATCCCAGTCGCAACATTGACTGGGTGCTGATGACCGTGCAGGTGATCCTGACCGTTGCCGGCTGCTTCGTCGTGTTCTCCGCGTCACGCACGCGAGTCGTCGACGACCCTTACGCCTTTGCCACTCGCCAGGTCATCTTTGCGATCGTTGCCGCAGCGGTGATGGCGGTGGTGATGGCCTTCGACTACGAGAGTTGGAAGGAACGGGCCAAATTTCTGTACGGGGTGACGCTCGTCGTGCTGGTGCTATTGATCCTGCTGGGCGTGGCCAGCGGCCAAGACCGCATCTCGTTCGACCTGGGCCCGTTCAATGTGCAACCGGCCGAGCTGGCCAAGTTCACCACGCTGCTGATGCTCGCTGTGTACCTGGCCGAAGAGCGCAGCGACGAGGTCTCGTATCCGCGGTTCCTCGGTGGATTGATGATCGTCGGCGTGCCCGCCGTGCTCATCGTCGTCCAACCGGACCTCGGGTCAGCGTCGGTCATCATCTCGATGGCCATGGGCGTCCTGCTCGTCGCTGGCGCCAAGGTGCGGTACATCGCACTGATCTCGGTCCTCGCCATCGCGACGGTCGCCGCCGCATTCTTTGGTCGCCTCGTCGATCGCTACCAGATCACCCGACTCGAAGCCCTCCTCAACCCCGACGGCGTCGACTCCGACTTCACCTATCAGGCCGAGAATGCGATGCGCGCGATTGGCACGGGCGGCGTGTGGGGCAAGGGATGGTTGGAGGGACCGTTGACAAATGGCCGCGATATTCCGGTGATGTGGGCCGACTTCCCCTTTGCTGCCGTTGGCGAACAGTTCGGTCTGGTCGGCTGCGCCATCGTGCTGGCGCTGTTCGGTGTGGCGTTGATCCGCATCTGGAGGATTGCGCAGCTGTCACGTGATCTCCTCGGCACGTACATTTGTGCAGGCGTGTTCACGATGTTGCTCTGGCAGGTTTTCCAGAACGTCGGGATGACGCTGCAGATCATGCCGGTCACGGGCCTGCCACTGCCCTTTATCTCGTACGGCGGATCGAGCCTCATCGTCTACTTCGCGATGTTTGGCCTCGTGCAGTCCGTGCATATGCGCAGGATGCGCTGACTTCGTCCGCGGATCGGTTCTCCAGCGGTCTGACCCTCACCTGGCTTGGGCGTGTGCTCCGGTAGATTGTGGCAATGGCCCGAATCACCGCATCTGACGCGTTGGTGACGGGGTCACATCAGCAGTTCGAAGACGCCGGGATCGAGCGCGACCATCACTCGCTGCACGTACCCGCTCCGGAGAATGCCTCTGCGCTTCTCCTCAGAAGGGAACTTCTCCAACATGGATCACACCAACGACAGTACGAACGCGGGCGAGACCGGCTCGGACAACGCTGAGCCGGGCGGACCGGGCAACAAGCGCAAACGGGGGTCACGTGGCGGGCAGAACCGTCGCCCCGCGGGCGAAGCCAACGATTCGACACTGACCGACAAGAACGACATCGAGATCCCGGAACGGATCAGCGAAGGCCGGCCGTCGGCCGAGGCGTCCGAACGAGGCCTGGTGCGCAAGCCCCAGATCGGCGACACGATGCCCATTCCGTCGTCACCTCCGCCCGGAATCCCCCGACAGTCAGAGGATGACGGCGAGGGCGACGGACCCAAGAAGAAGCGCAATCGGCGCGGCAAGGGTGGGGGCTCCGAGAACGGCGAAGCGCCTGGCAACGACCAACCCAAGGGTGCCAAGCAGCGCGCCAAGCAGGGTGGCAAGCAGAGCGACGGCCAGCGCAAGAAAGGTCGTGGCGGCCGTGGCGGCCGTGGCAAGGGCGGCACGCAGCAGATGGACGAAGCGTGGCTCGAGCAGCGCCGGGGTCGCGAACGCGACGGCAAGCCGATCGGCCGCTATTTCATGTGCGTGCAGTCACGCCCGGGCATGGCCCAAGTTGCAGTGCTCGAGGGTCGGAATCTGATCGAGCACTACGTCAGTCGGCCGGCGGACGACGTGGCCCAAATCCACGGCAACGTCTACATCGGCAAGGTGCAGAACGTGCTGCCCGGCATGGAGGCGGCGTTCGTCGACATCGCTACCCCGAAGAACGCTGTGCTGTACCGCAGCGACGTGCAGTACGACCCGGCCGACATCGAGCAGAAGGGCAGTAACGCCCGCATCGAGGACATTCTCAAGAACAAGCAACTCATTCTCTGCCAGGTCACGAAGAACCCGATCGCGCACAAGGGCGCCCGGCTCACGCAAGAGGTGTCGCTGCCCGGTCGATTCGTGGTGTTGATTCCCAACTCGAAGACGTATGGCATCTCGAAGCGCCTGCCCGACGACGTGCGCAAGCGCCTCCGCGGGATCCTCGATCGAGTCAAGCCTGAAGAGCACGGACTCATCGTGCGGACCGCAGCGGAATCAGCGACCGAAGAAGAGCTCATGGCCGACATGACCATCCTGCTCAAGGAGTGGGAGCAAATCGAGCGCAAGGCGGCCAAAGCGCAACGGCCGGCGCTGCTGTACCGCGAGCCCGAGTTGGCCGTCCGTGTCATCCGCGAAGAGTTCAACGCTGACTACCGCGGTGTCATCATCGACGACAAGCGGTTGCACGAGGACGTCCACAGTTACGTGGCTGCGTTCAACCCCGACCTCGCCGATCGCATCGAGTACTACGACTCGGAGAAGGAAGGGCTCTCGCTGTTCGAGCGCCACCACGTGCACGAGCAGGTCCACAAGGCGCTGGACCGCAAGGTCTGGTTGCCGTCCGGCGGCTCGCTGATCATCGAGGGCACCGAAGCGCTCACCGTGATCGACGTGAACACCGGCAAGAACGTCGGCAAGTCGAACCTCGAAGAAACTGTCTTCCACAACAACATGGAGGCCGCGGTCGAGGTCGCCAAACAACTTCGCCTCCGCGATATCGGCGGCATCATCGTGATCGACTTCATCGACATGGAGATCAGGCAGAACCGCGGCAAGGTCGTCGAGGCGCTCCGCGATTCGCTGGCACGCGACAAGACGCGTTCGCAGGTCTTCGACGTCTCCGAACTCGGTCTCGTCGAAATGACCCGCAAGCGCATTGGGGAAGGTCTCCTCACCGAGTACAGCGAGATTTGCCCCGACTGCGACGGCCGTGGCGTGGTCGTTGACTACTCGATGCTGGAGTGACTCCGTCGCGGTGACCGCGGCCGATCAGTGGAGGCAGAACTCGTTGCCTTCGGGATCGAGCAGTGCGATCCAGTGGCCTTCGGGTTCTCGAACTCACCGACACTCGTCGCACCCAGTTCGACCAGTTCAGCTGCACGAGCGTGCAGCCGGTCGGGCTCGGAGTGCACGTCGAGGTGCATGCGGTTCTTCGCTGACTTGCCCTCAGGCACCTT
>CAXMZV010000023.1:0-16516 GCA_964199985.1 Candidatus Ilumatobacter isfjordensis
CAAGAAGACCGCTGTCGAAGAGCAGCAGTTCGAAGAAGCCGGCCGCCTGCGCGACGAGGAGAAGAAGCTCCTCGAAGAGAAGGCCGAAAAGGAGACCGAGGTCAAGGCCTCCGGCGTCGACCTCTTCGATGAAGTCGACGAAGAAGCGGTCGCCGAAGTGCTGTCACTGTGGACCGGCATCCCGGTCTACAAGCTCACCGAAGAAGAGACCGAGCGTCTCCTCAAGATGGAAGACGAGCTGCACAAGCGCATCATCGGCCAGGAGAACGCTGTGGCCGCCGTGTCGCAGTCGATCCGTCGTACTCGCGCCGGCCTGAAGGACCCCAAGCGTCCGTCGGGCTCGTTCATCTTCCTCGGCCCCACCGGTGTCGGCAAGACCGAACTCGCCAAGACGCTGACCGAGTTCCTGTTCGGTGACGATGATGCATTGATCACGCTCGACATGTCTGAGTACATGGAGAAGCACACGGTCAGCCGCCTCGTCGGTTCGCCTCCCGGCTACGTCGGCTACGAAGAGGGCGGCCAGCTCACCGAAGCGGTGCGCCGCAAGCCGTTCTCCGTCG
Organism: Candidatus Ilumatobacter isfjordensis; assembly: GCA_964199985.1. Lineage (GTDB taxonomy): Bacteria > Actinomycetota > Acidimicrobiia > Acidimicrobiales > Ilumatobacteraceae > Ilumatobacter_A > Ilumatobacter_A isfjordensis. The sequence continues at coordinate 564 of CAXMZV010000023.1, forward strand.
TCCTGTTCGACGAGATCGAAAAGGCGCACCCCGACGTGTTCAACACGCTCCTCCAGATTCTGGAAGAGGGTCGTCTCACCGACAGCCAGGGCCGCTCGGTCGACTTCCGCAACACGGTGCTGATCATGACCTCGAACCTCGGCACCCAGGATCTCCGCAAGGCGAACCTTGGTTTCACCACCGACGATTCGGCAATGAGCTACGAGCGCATGAAGGAAAAGGTCAACGACAGCCTGAAGAACCACTTCCGGCCCGAGTTCCTCAACCGCATCGACGAGACCATCGTGTTCCACGAGCTGTCTCGCGACGAAGTGCTGCAAATGGTCGACCTGCAGCTCGTGCGGCTCACCGGCCAGCTCGAAGGCCAGGGTCTCGGCATCGAGGTCAAGCAGGCCGCGAAGGAACTGCTCGCCGAAGTCGGCTACGACCCGCAACTCGGTGGCCGTCCGTTGCGTCGTGCAATTCAGCGTCACATCGAAGACTCCCTGTCGGAGAAGATTCTCTACAAGGAGTTCTCGGCTGGCGAGATCATCGTGGTCGACGTTGCCGATGATCCCGAGCGCGGCGAAGGCAAGAAGAAGTTCACCTTCACTGCCGTCGAGGGCTTCGTACCGCCGGCATCGGTCGAGCTCGAGATGACAGCCACCGAGAAGCCGGTTCCGCCGGTGACAGGCGAAGGCGAACTGCCACCGCCGGAAGCCGTCGAGTGATCAACTGATCATCTTGATCAACGCGATCTGATCGAACGCCCCGCTGGTTCGCCGGTGGGGCGTTGGTCGTTTTCGTGTCCGCCTGACAGCGATGGTGCGGGGGTATCACCCGGACTTTGGACCAATGCCGACGCAGCGTGCGAGTGCACCGTCATAATGGCGGGATCATGGATCGGGTGATCAGGCGGCTCGTCGCACTTCTCGCATGCGCCGTCGCGCTTGGCGCGTGCCAGGTCGACGTGACCGTCGATGTCGTCGTCGAGCCCGACGGCACCGGCCAGATCGCCGTCACGGTGCTCGCCGACCAAGACGTGCTCGATCAGGTCCCCACCCTCATCGACGACCTCGTGCTCGACGACGTCATCGAGGCAGGCTGGTCGATCGACGGACCCCGTGCACCCGATGACGGCAGTGGCGGATTGTTCCTGCAGATGACGCACCCGTTCCGTTCTCAGGGCGAAGCAACAAACCTGTTGCAGAGTCTCGGCCCACCCTTCACGCAGATGGAGCTCGGCCGTGGCACCACCGGCGACATCACCACCAACCAGCTCAGTGGCCGGCTTGTACTCAACGGCTTCGAGGACTTTGCGGATGCCGACCTCGTCGCCGCAGTCGGCGGACAACCCTTCGCCGACCAGATCGCCGCAAGCGGGGCGACTCCAATGGACTCGCTCAATGTGACTCTCCAGGCGCTCCTGCCGGGCGTGATCGAGGGCGAGCAGACCAACGTCGAAGCCGACGCCAACGGAATCCTCACCTGGGAGTTGCCCGACGACGGCTCGCCTGCGCTGATCCTCGCTCAGTCGACTCAGCAGCCTGGAGAAGGGCAGCGCTGGGCTCGCCCGCTGTCCATTCTTGCGCTCATCGCACTCGTTGCCTGGGTCGGGTTCATGACGATCTTCATCGGCTACGTCACGATCGCGCGATTCCGCCGAGCCCGGGCGTACAAGCACCGCCACCTCGGCCAGAACTGACCCGTCTCGGCGTCAGCGAACTCAGCTGAGGTCGTAGCGCTGCCACCCGTCGCCGTCATCGAGGCTCAGGATCAACATCGTGCCGTTGATCGCGAGTGATCCGGGTCCGGCTCGGTTGAAGTCGACGGTGGTGTCGAGGTCCTCGACGAGCCAGCGATCCCCGGTGACGGTCGCGACGAGCCACAGATCAGGATCGAACTCTTGGAACTGGTCGTCCCGGTCGGTCTGCTCGCTGTACGCCTGCTCCAGCACGTCGTTGCCGAACGTGACGATGACGTCACCAGATTCTGGATCGATGATGTCGATCCCTGATCTTCCGTAACGCCACGTGGTGGGCTCATCATTGGACTGCCAATTGTGTGTCTCGTCCGCAACAACGTCGCCGCTGGCAGCGGTGACGAGGACCGACATGACAGCGCGATCCTGGCCCATCACGAGCGTGTAGCCGTCGGATTCAACCGTGATCTCGGTCGGTTCGGGGATCACCGGCTCGTTGCCGTCGATGAGCATGGCCGGCGCCGACGAGCCGTTCCCCAACACGTCCCACATCGCGGTGGGAGCGCCGGGAATGTCGAGGAGCTCCCATTGGTCGTTTGCGCCTGAGACTCGGAAGACCTGCGTCGCACCATCGTCGTCTCCGGCAAACACCAGGGCCGCATCAGGCAACGCCTTGACGGTGCCCACAGACAGGTCGTCGACCGGGAGGTTCAGCGAGGTCCACGTCACACCATCTGGTGAGTAATCAAGTGTGTCGCCAGCCGCTGAGTAGAAGCCGTCACCACCAGCGACAACCGACCAGGCGTTGATGCCCTCCACGGGTACTGGTGTGCCGCCCCAAGCGGATGCGAACACCTGCGATTCGGGCTGCTGGTCGACATCGTCGAGGTGCTGCGGATCGACACCGAGCTCTTCCCAGGTGAACGTGAGCGTCTCGATGACGGACGGTTCACTGAATTCGACCTCATCACCGGACTCTGGCGACGCTGTTTCGGTGGTGTACTCGCCGAGGAGCTCGACGGTCACCCCAGCATCGTCGTAGCTGGTGCCGTATCCGCCTCCGCCGTTCTGCGCGTTGTCGAGGGCGTCACGCGGGAGCAGCGATTCGATATCGATGTCGCTGAAGATGTTGGTCGGCAGGACCCACCCGCTGTCGGTCATGGCCAAGGTTCCCGGTGACACGAAGTAGTTGAACACGTCGGGAAGGTCTGCTGGCCGTTCGCCGACAGCGACGGTGGTGACGTCCCAGTTGGTGAGGTCCGTTGTTGTTGCGACGATGATGTCGCCAACTTGATCGTTGAGACTCCCGCCGCCGGCGATGAGCGGCGGTGGAGTGAACGTCTGTGTCGCCACCGCGAGCCGAGTGCCGGTCGACCGGATGTCGTAGAGACCAACCGTGCCCTCGGGCGGGGTGAAATCAATCGGTTCCCAGTCGATGCCGTCGACGGAGAAGACGACTTCGACGTCCGGGGTCTGTGGTTCGACCGAGAAGACCGCTGTGTTCGCTTCCGGGTTGTCGGCCAGTACCTCGGTCACGACATCGAGCAAGCCGGCTTCCGACAGCATCGCTGTCGCCTCCTGGACTGTGGGCGGGAGGCCGTCAGCGAAGAGATCGAGGACCTCCTGCGGGAAGAGCGCAGTGATTTCCTCTGGCAGCTCGCCAGGGAGCGGCTGTGGAGTGAAGATCGCGCGCCCGGCGAGAAAGCCGTCTTGCCATGGCACGATCCATTCGATTGGGGACTCGGCAGCCGCGTCACCAAAGCCGATTTCGATCGGGGCCGAGCTCGCTGCGATGGTCTCGACGCGAGTGGTCGCAATCGACGGTGAGTTGACCGGCACGTCCTCGGACGAGGTGGTGTCGGCTGTCGTGTCGGCCGGTGCGTTGTCGGCTGATCCGCTCGCCTCGTCGGTCGTCGGAGTCTCGGCATTGGCGCCGTCGATAGCGATCGTGTCGGACTCGTCGTTGCCCGTGACGCTGCCAATCACCAGAACGCCGCCGACCAGCGCAGCCACGGCAGCGGTGCCGCCAATGGCCAAACGCCGACGGCGACGGCGCGCTGCGGCGTCTCGCACCGAAGTCAGCGACATCTGCGGATCGTCGACCGTGATGGCGTCGGCGAGGTGGGCGAGTTGATCGTTCAACGGGTCGGGGGTGTCCATATGCGGCTCCAGGGGTTCAGCAGGGTGGTCGTTCATGACGTTTGTTCGTTCAGGTCGTCGATCGGGGTCGCGAGTTTTCCGTGCAGCCGCTCGAGTGCCCGGCTGAGACGACTCTTCACCGTGCCCGGTGCGACATCGAGGGCTGCGGCGACGTCGGCCTCGCTCCAGTCGAGGTAGTAACGCCCGACGACGACGGCGCGTTGGTCGAGCGAGAGCGATCGCAGCGCCGTTGCGAGCTCGATGTCGGGCTCGGGCGAGGCGAAGGCTCGCTCGGTTGGGTGGGTAGCGACCTCTCGCACGGTCTTGCGGCGACGCGAACGAGCCCAGTTCAGCCCAACTCGATAGATCCAGCCAGCGGTGTTGTCGTAGCGCGACACCCGGTTCCACCGTTGCAGTGCACGCACGAATCCTTCTGACGCCGCGTCGCGGCCGAGTTCGACATCGCCAAGCGCCAGGGTCAGCGCTCGGACGAGGACCGAGTGGTGGCGCGTGAAGAAAGCCTCGAATGAGGACGCGTCGGGCGCGAACGCCGCCGAGTCAGCGTCGGGCTGTTCGGATTGTTTGTTTCGATCGATCACGACCACACCTTCAAACGCACGAGCACCCAGTTTGGTTCCATCACATTGAGATTTCTTGCCCCGACAGCCCCGGCAACTCTGTGAGTGCGCGTCCCTAAGGTGGCGGCTATGGCGAAACTGAAACTGGTCTATGCGTGCAGCGAGTGCGGCACGTCGTACCCGAAATGGTCGGGGCAATGCGGCAGCTGTGGTGACTGGAACACCCTGGTCGAAGAAGTTGAGGGTGCAGTCGTCGACCTGGTCGCCCCGCCTCCGCCCACCAACCGGCCGGGCCCGCGCCTCATCGGCGACGTCGGCACCGAGGCTGGTCGTCCCACGTCCACCTGCATTCCCGAACTCGACCGGGTGCTCGGCGGCGGCATCGTCCCGGGGGCGGTCACCCTGCTCGGCGGCGAGCCAGGAATCGGCAAGAGCACGTTGCTCCTCCAGCTCCTCGCTTCGTGGGACGGACCCACGCTGTATGTCAGCGCTGAGGAGAGCGCCCAACAAGTTCGCCTGCGCGCCGAGCGGCTCGACGCGGTACGGCCGCAACTGTGGCTCCATGCCGAGACATCGCTCCCGCACGTGCTCGAGTCCATCGAGGAAACGAAGCCCGAACTGGTCGTGATCGATTCGATCCAGACCATCTTCGACCCGTCGCTCGGATCGTTTCCAGGAAGTGTCGGCCAGGTTCGTGGGTGCGCCCAACGGCTGGTCAACGTGGCCAAGGAGCGCGACATCGCCATCGTGCTCGTCGGCCATGTCACCAAAGATGGCGGCCTTGCGGGGCCTCGTGTGCTCGAGCATGTGGTCGACACGGTGCTCCAGTTCGAAGGCGACAAGCACCACGCACTGCGGCTCTTGCGTGCGTCCAAACACCGCTTCGGGCCAACCAACGAGCTGGGTCTGTTCGAGATGGCCGGCGCTGGACTCATCGGCGTGCCCGACCCGTCGACGATGTTCCTCTCCGATCGACGCACGGGTATCCCCGGCTCGGCCGTGGTCCCCACGATGGAAGGGCAGCGACCCATCGTCGTCGAAGTGCAGGCACTCACGTCGCAAGGCGTGCCGGGGGTTCCGTCGCGGCGGAGAGCCCTCGGGCTTGACGGCGCTCGACTCTCGATGTTGATGGCGGTTCTCGGCCGTCGGGCCCGCCTTCCTGTCGGCGAGAACGACGTCTACGCATCCACTGCCGGCGGGGTGAAGCTGGTCGAGCCGGGCCTTGATTTGGGCGTCTGTCTGGCAGTGGTCAGTGCGCTCCGCAATCAGCCGATGCCGGCCGACGTCGCGGTATTCGGCGAGGTCGGTCTGGGTGGCGAGCTCCGCCAGGTTGGCCAGGCGGCACGACGACTCACCGAAGCAGCTCGGCTCGGCTTCTCGCGAGTGGTCGTGCCCGCTAACTCTCCTGACGGCGACGACGACATCCGTGTGGTCCGGGCCAAGACACTCAGCGAAGCCATTGCCGCCGTCGGGCTCAACGGCGACGGCGGGGTTTGAGGCAATCGCCGCCGACGGCGGTCGGCGCTATCAACTAGAATCAACGTGTGGAGTATCGGCATCGGGGAGCAAACGAGAAGATGCGCAACGCGCTTGCTCGCGTCGCGCCGGGCACTCCGCTCCGTGACGGCATCGACCGCGTCGTGCGGGCCCAGGCCGGCGCATTGCTGGTCCTGAGCGACGAACCCGACGTGTTGTCGATCTGCTCCGGCGGATTCCTGGTCGACGCTCCGTACAGCCCGCAGCGTCTGTCCGAGCTTGCGAAGATGGACGGAGCAATCATCATCTCGACCGAGGGCGGTCGTATTGCCCGGGCCAACGTCCACCTCGTGCCGGACCCCACGGTGCCCACGAGCGAGACCGGCACACGCCACCGCACAGCGGAGCGCGTGGCGCGATCGCTCGACGTTCCCGTCGTCTCGGCCAGTGAAGAGATGGGCGTCATCAACGTCTATGCGGGCGGCAACAAGCGGCAGCTGCAAGAAGTCGGCCACCTCCTCGAGCGAGCCAACCAGGCGCTGCAAACACTCGAGCGCTACAAGGCCAAGCTCGACGACGCCATCACCAACCTCACCGCGGTCGAGGTCGAAGACGTCGCCACACTGCGCGATGTCGTCGCGGTGGTGCAGCGCGGCGAGATGGTGCACCGTGTCGCCGACGAGATCGAAACGATGATCATCGAACTCGGCTTCGATGCACGCTTGCTCCGGCTGCAGCTCGATGAGCTGTACGGCGAGATCGACGATGAACTCGACCTCGTGGTCGTCGACTATCTGCCACCGGACCGTGTCGCTGAAGACATCCAGCTCGAGATGTCGAAGCTGTCCGACGACGACGTGCTCGACTTGCGCGTGGCGTCAGGGGTCCTTGGCCGCGACGGCGACAATGACGATCTCAGCCAAGAAGTCGCCCCGAAGGGGTTGCGCTACCTCCATCGAGTGAAGCGTCTGCCGAGCGAGGTTGCAGTGGGTGTGGCCGAGTACTTCGGTGGGCTGGCCAAGATCCAGCGAGCAACGCTCGACGACCTCATGTCGGTCGGCGGCGTCGACGAGTCGACCGCCCGGGCGATTCGCGAGACGATGACCCGTATCACCGAGTCGACCATCCTCGACCAATACTGACCCCGGGGGTCAGGGCGTGACGGTTGGGAGGATCTCGGCCCAGACGTCGTCGTCTTCGAAGCCGAGCGCCCAGAGCGACACCCCATTGAGTTGATACTGCCGGGCGAGATCCATGCGGAGCCGAACGCCGTCACCATCGACGAAATGGACTCGTCGCCCCTGCGTACAGGTCAGCGTGCCGTCGGTGACTTCAAGGTCGTAGTCGAAGGTGTACTCGCCGGTCTCTGGCACAAACACCGGCACGGCTTCACGAAGTTCAAGCAGCGCATCGACCGACCGCGCCGTGACCGACGTGCGCCCTTGCAACTCTGACGCCGGACACGCACCGGTCTCGCCGGTCGGCCAGTTCCGACCGTAGGCAGGAAGACCGAGCACCAACTTTTCTGGGTCGCCCGTGGCTTCGATGGCCCCATTGATCGACCGTTCGACGAATTCGAGCGGAGCGATCGGTCCGGCCTCGCCAACGGAGAAGTCGTAGGCCATGATGCGGATACGGTCGACGTGCGGCGCGATGGCTCCGTAGTCGTAGACCCAGAATCCGCTGTCCGAAGTCTGTTCGGCGTCGTAGACCGGCGGGATGCTGACGGCAAGCGTTCGGCCGTCAGCACGCAGCGCCGCTCCGAGTTCCGTGATGAACGCGACCCAGTTCGGCCGTGTTGCGGCCCACGTGTCTCGACCGTCGGCGAACGCGAATTGTTCGTAGTCGATGTCGATGCCGGCAACGTCGAGCTCAGCGGCGAACGACCGGATCGTTTCGACGTGCTGGGTGCGAGTGGTGGGGTCGGCGATGATCGCCGCCATGCCTCCGGCCGGCATTGCATCGATGATCGAGGGAACGACGTTCACGCCCGCCTTCGAGGCAATCTCGAAGAACTGATCGAGTCCTTCGTCGAGTGCGTTCACGTCGACTTCGATCGTTTCGACGCCAGTGGCGTTGAACCAGAACGGCGACACATCGCGCAGTGAGCCGACGCGCTGCTCGAACTCGGGCAGCGCGTCATCGAGCGCCCAGTACGGCGCCCATGCATCGAGTGGGATGTCCGGCTTCGGGGGCGGCGGTGGATCCTCGCGGGTGAGCCAGAAGCCTCCGGCACCAACCGCGACAAGCACACCGATCAGTCCGAGCAACACGCCGCGGTGCTGCTTCGCTGTCGGTCCGGCGACGGGCGCGTCGGCAACCGGTGTGTCGTCAGCGTTGGTCATGCTGCTCGCCGTGGCGGTCGCGATTGGACGTATTGAACGCCGGAGTCAAGCGTGGATGAGTGCGCGGAGATCGTCGATGGTGACACCGACCAGCGTCGGGGCGATCGTGAGATTCGGTGCGGGATCGATGCTGACGACATGGGGGATGCCCAGCGTCGCACACCCAGCAGCCAACGCCGAGGCAACCCCGGTCCGCGAGTCTTCGATGGCAACGCAGGAAGTCGGGTCAACGTTGAGCACTCTGGCCCCAGCGAGGTACGGCTCGGGATGTGGCTTGCCGTGAGTGACCTCGTCGCCAGTGATCGTGGTGACAAACGAGCCCTCTGGTGCTGACACGAGGACCGCGTCGGCGAACCGGCGCCACGACATTGTCACGAGCACACATGGAATCGATGCGTCTCGACACGCCGCAAGCAGTTCACGGGCTCCGGGTCGCCACGGCAACTCACGCTGCACGCGCTCGATGACCCCGTCCATCAACCGGTCAACGAGCGCCACGGGCTCCATGTCGACGCCGGCAGCGCGCAACGTCGCTGCGGAGTCGAGCAGGTCTGATCCAATCAGCGCCGCCGCCTGCTCATCGCTCCACGTGCCGCCGTGCTCCTCGACGAGTTGCTGCTCACACTCGATCCAGTACGGCTCCGTGTCGACCAGAGTCCCGTCCATGTCCCACAACACCGCTGCCAGTTCCGTCATGGCCGCACAGGGTAGGACCACCTGGTGCCAGGCACCACGTGGTCCTCCGAGCGCGGTGGCGACCGGGCTCGGTGGGTAGCTTCCTGTCGTGGCCGCCGCCGATCGACCGTTCGATGCCGTCCTGTTCGATTGGTGCGGGACCCTTGTCGAGTACCCCACGAAAGAGCGCCGATTTCGGCAGGTCCTCCAACGCCTTGGCCGCCCCCACGATGAACAGGCCGCCGCAGAACTCGCGATCGCCTACCGGCAAGCGGCGTCGCATCCGGACGCGGTCGAGTCGGACCAGCAGTGCGACCTCTCTGCTGCCAATCATGCAGCGACCAAGCTGCTGATCTGCGAGCTCGCTGGAATCGACGACGAACTCGCGGCCGGGATCGAGCAGTCGTACGGGGACCTCACGACGTACCCGACCTATCCCGAAACAGCCGACGTCATCCGGGCGCTGCATCAGCGCGGCCTCGAGATGGTGATCGTGAGTGACTTCCACGTTGACCTTCGTCCGCACCTCGCATCGATTGGCGTGCTTGACCTCATTTCCGGCTGTGCGATCTCGTGTGAAGTCGGAGTCACCAAGCCCGACCACCGCATCTTCGACGCGGCACTCAGCATGCTCCGCGCGCCGGCCGAGCGTTGCCTGATGGTGGGCGACAACCCCCGCCCCGACGGCGGCGCTGCAGCGCTTGGGATCACCACGCTCATCATTCCGCTGCAGCGTGCGCCTCGTCCGCCACTGCTCGAGCGTGTGACCTCACTCGCCAGGCCGGCGAACTGACCGTCGCCGTTGCGGATTCATGGTTGACTTGCCTGGTCTGACGGACTCGACCAGCGCGGCATGGCTCCCGCCGTGTGCGCGCAGCCTCGTCGTCCCAGCAAATGGACTGAGGGTGACACAGCAGGAGTGGTCCGCCTGAACCTTGAGCGGCGCTGCCGGCGAAGTGAGTCGGTGATCAGCCCTTGAAGACGGTGATCTTGTCTTCGCCGATTTCGGCGCGGCGCTCGGGATCGTCGATGCCCTGGCCTTCACCTGGAGCGAGACACAGCACGCCAAGCTTGCCTTCGACTTTGTTGTGATGCATCGCCAACGTGGCGTCGCCGACGTGTTCGAGGTTGTAGGTGTCGGTGAGCAGGGGTTGGATCTTGCCTTCGCACAGCAGCTTGTTGGCGGCCCAACTCTCGGCGTAGTTCGCAAAGTGCGACGACACGAGTTGCTTGAGCTTCATCCAGAAGTGACGGTTGTCGAATTCGACCATGTAGCCCGAGGTGGCTGCACAGGTGACGATCGTGCCGCCGCGCTTCGCGGCGAACACCGAGGCACCCATGGTCGAGCGACCCGGATGCTCGAACACGATGTCGACATCTTCGCCGTTGTTGAGGCCACGGATGTCCTTGCCGAACCGACGCCATTCTTTCTCGTCCTGCGTGTGCTCGTCGGACCAGAACTGGTAGTCGGCCGCCTTGCGGTCGATAACGGCCTCACAGCCCATCCGGTTGAGGATCTCGGCACGCTCGGGCGATGACACGACGCCAATCGGCGTGCCACCACCGTTGAGCACGTACTGCACGGCATAGCCGCCGATGCCGCCGGTTGCGCCCCAGATGAGGACGCTGTCGCCCTGCTTCATGCGGGCACCGTTCTTGCCGACGAGCATGCGGTACGACGTGGAGCTGCACAGGGCGTTGACTGCGGACTCTTCCCACGACAGATGCGTCGGCTTGGGCATCAACTGGTTCGCCTTGACGACCGACAGGTCGGCAAGTCCGCCGAAGTTGGTCTCGAAGCCCCAGATCTTCTGGTTCGACGCAAGCATCGAGTCGTTGTGCGCGCCCGGATCTTGGTCATCGACGTAGTTGCACTGGACGGTGACGCGATCGCCGGGCTTCCAGTTGCGGACCGCTGCACCGACACGCAGGACGACGCCCGATGCATCGGAGCCGACGACGTGCTCGTCGCGTGCATGACGTGCGCCGTATTCACTTTCGCGTCCGAGGCGGTCGAGGAACCCGAAGGTGGGCAGTGGCTCGAAGATCGAGGTCCACACCGTGTTGAAGTTGATGCTCGACGCCATGACGGCGATGTACACCTCGTCAGGTGCGAGGTCGGGCGTGGCCACCTCGTCGACGTGCAGGGACTTGCGCGGGTCCTTGTCCCACGATTCGACACCTTCGAACATGGTGGATTCGTCGCGCTTGACGAACGCGGCTCGGTAACTCTCCGGGATGGGAAGGTTGGCGATGTCATCGCCACTTGCACCGGACTGAATCGCCTCAAGAATCTGCTCCATGCGGCGTGAGGTTACTGAGCGGTAACCAGCCGCCCCAAGTCCAACGCGCTGGTCCCGCATCAGTGCCACTTTCGTGAGCTTCTTGCTAACAGTCCCTGCAGCAAGCTCACGAAAACGGTGAAATGGGGCGGACCAGTAGTTGTTACCCGCCGGTAGGGCGCGACTAGCGTGGTCGGCATGGCTGCAAACTCGAACTCCGTCATCGTCGCTGGTGCCCGCACCCCGATCGGCAAGATGAGCGGTGCACTGGCATCGTTCTCTGGCGCTGAACTCGGTGGCTTCGCCATCGCTGCCGCGCTCGAGCGCGCCGGTGTTGCTCCGGAAGAAGTCGAGCACGTCATCATGGGCCAGGTACTCATGGCCGGTCAGGGCCAGGTCCCCAGCCGTCAGGCGGCTGTCAACGCGGGCATCCCGATGAGCGTCCCGGCGATCAACGTCAACAAGGTGTGCCTGTCCGGCCTCAACTCGGTGTACCTCGCCAACCAGATGATCGCCACCGGCGAAGCCGACATCGTCGTGGCTGGCGGTATGGAATCCATGTCCAACGCTCCGTACCTCGCTGATGGTGCACGCAGTGGCTTCCGCTACGGCAACACCGAGCTGCGCGATGCCATCATCGCCGACGGCCTCTGGTGTGCCTTCGATGCCTGTCTGATGGGCCTCGGCACCGATCGTTACACCGGCGACAGCATCACGCGTGAACAGCAGGATGAGTTCGCAGCCCGCTCCAATGAGCTCGCCGCCGACGCCATCAAGGAAGGCCGACTGGCCGACGAGATCGTTCCGGTCGAAGTGCCGCAGCGCAAGGGCGACCCAATCCTCATCGAGCACGACGAGGGCGTGCGCCCGGGCACCACGGTCGAGGGCCTCTCCAAGATGCGCCCAGCGTTCGACAAGGAAGGCACGATCACCGCGGCCAACGCCTCGCAACTCTCCGATGGCGGCAGTGCGATGATCCTCATGAGCAAGGCCGAGGCCGAGCGCCGCGGTGTCAACCCGCTCGGCGAGTTCGTGTCGTACGGCATGGTCGCGGGTCCCGACAACGCCTCACTGCTCCATCAACCGAGCCGGGCTGCGATGCTCGCTGCTGAGAAGGCTGGCATCACCGTCGCCGACCTCGACCTGCTCGAGCTCAACGAAGCGTTCGCCGCTGTCGGTATCGCTTCAACAGCCGAGCTCGGTGTCGACCCGGACAAGGTGAACGTGAACGGCGGCGCCATCGCACTCGGCCACCCGATCGGCATGAGCGGCAACCGTCTCGCACTCACCCTGCTCCACGAGCTCAAGCGTCGCGGCGGCGGCATTGGCGTGGCCTCGCTCTGTGGTGGTGGCGGCCAGGGCGACGCCGCAATCCTGCGCACCATCTGATCACCCGACTGCGGCCCGGCCGCCCGACCCGAATCTGGCGACCGTGCCTGCGGCGTTGGGGGGATCAGGTGCCGGACAGGGCGCGGACGGTCCATTCAAGGACCCACCCGAGGTAGCCGTACAGGCTGTACTCGTGGCTGTCGTTCATGTCGGCTTCTTCGGCTGACTCGTCGTCGGTGATGTCGAGCATCGTGCCCAACACCAGCCGGATCGCATTGACTGACTGCATGAAGGCCATCGTCTCGCCTTCGCCCAGCGTCCGGCCCTCTTCCATGAGCAGCAAGCTCACGCTGTCAGCGGCAGCCACGCGACTCGCGACCAACTCCTCACGCATGAGGCGCTGATACTCGGCTTCCTTCTCCTCGTCATCGTGAAACGCAGGAGGGAAGAGCCGATGAAGCAGGGGAGCGGTCTGCTCGTTCGGCTCGCTGGTCAGCAAGTCCTTCATCTCACCGAGCAGGCGCACGATCAACTCGCGTTCCTCGGTCTCGAAATTCAGCCTGAACTGCGGGCCCACGCCGCTGTCGAAGGCACCCAGCGGATCAACGTCGCTGTTGTCCACCTGCTCGACGGGCGGCACGAAGTCGCGTTCACTCATCGTGTTCCATCGACGCCCACAGGCTGTGCTCGTGAAGCCGGAACACGTGCATCTCCGCTTCTTCGCGGTTGCCGTTGGCCACCACGGCCTTGCCCTTGTGATGCACGTCGAGCATCATCGCGGTGGCCTTCTCGTCGGAGTAGCCGAACAACTTCTTGAGCACGAAGGTGACGTAGCTCATCAGGTTGATCGGATCGTTCCACACGATCACCACCCACGGGCGGTCGTTGGCCAGCTCCTCGTCGACCTTGGGCTCTTCCACCCGGACTGGTTCGAGCGTCGTCGGCACCAGCACAGTGTGCCGCACCCGCGATCGATCCCCAAGGCGATGCGCGCTGTGCCAGCAGAGATCCACCCAAGATCCACCGGATTCGCGACCTCGGCGCACAGCGATTGCTGTGACCGATCAGCCAGCTCGTGTGACCCTCGTTCATCTGTTGGACACGAACACGACAGCGACGATTACTACCGTCGCCCCTTATGGCCACGCCGATCACTCGCTCCGCACCAGCGTCGACAGATGACGAACTCGCCGACGCGCAACTTCTCGTCGATCATCCCAACCGACGAGTGCCGCTCGCGAACGTGTTCAACTTCCGTGACCTCGGCGGCTACCCAGTCGGCGACGGCCGCACCACCCAGTGGGGCCGCATGTTCCGCGCCGACGGCTTGCACCGCCTCGCCGGTGACGACCTCGACCTGCTCGACGGCATCGGCATCCGCACGGTCATCGACCTCCGCACCTCGAACGAGATCGCCGATCGCGGCGCGTTCCCCGTCGAGCAGTATCCCGTCGCCTACCACCACCTGTCGATCCTCGACGCCACGTGGATCGAGACCGGCGTGCCAGACTTCGCGCCGACCGAACAAGGCGGCATCGACTTCCTCGTCTGGGCGTACCGCGACATGCTCGATAAGGGCGCCGATCGCTTCGCGCAGGCCGTGGCCACCCTGGCCCAGCCCGGCAACGGCCCGGCGGTCTTCCACTGTGCCGCCGGCAAGGACCGGACCGGCATCCTGGCGATGCTGATCCTCGGCGGCCTCGGCGCCGACCCCGAAGTGATCGCCGAAGACTTCGGCCTGACTCGGGCCGGGATGGACCGGATGCGCGCCTGGCTCGCCGAGAACAACCCCGACGCACTCGCCGACATGCAGGCACGGCCTGCCCACATGTCCGGCGCGCACCCCGACGCGATGCGCCAGATCCTCACCGATCTCAACGAACAGTACGGTGGCGTCCGCGGCTACCTGAGCTCGATCGGCGTCGGCGATGCACTCCTCGACGACCTCGCTGCCCGTCTCACCTGATCGAGAGACTCGTCTCGCTCTGCAGTGCGATCTGTGCCCGCACAGCGCAGCAACGCTGTGCGCAGCAGGCAGAGATTGCGCGGCTGTCCGCTTGACGGACGGCGTCAGTTGGTGATGATGACGACCGACTGGATATCGACTGGCTCGGACGGGCTGCCCGACTCGGTGCCGGCGGCCGCCATCTCGACGACGGTCTCGTCGTACCCGGTGGCGACTGCACCGAACAGTGAGTAGTTCGGCAGCAGATTCACACCCTGGTCGCCGGTGACGATGAAGAACTGGCTGCCGTTGGTGTCGGCGCCCCTGTTCCCCATGGCGACTGAACCGATCTGGTACTCGCCAGCCTCGGGGAGTTCGTCTGCGAAGCGATAGCCGGGTTCGCCGGTGCCGGTACCTGTCGGATCGCCACACTGCACCATGAAGTCCGTGACGATGCGGTGACAGGTCGTGTCGTCGAAGTACTGGTTGCGAGCGAGGAAGACGAAGTTGTTCACCGTGAGCGGCGCCTTGGTCTGATCGAGGTCGATCGTGATCTCACCCTTGTTGGTGGTGACCAGTGCGCTGTACTCCTTCGCGGGGTCGAGGCACATCGGAGGCGCCGACTCGAAGGGTGCCTGCTCGGTGGCAGACCCGTCGGGGGAGGGACAGCCCTCCGGAACGAACTCGCCGGTCGCCTCGTACACCTCGCCGTCGGCGGGCGCGCCCTCGGTCGCCTCCGGCAGCGTCGTTGGGGTCGCTTCGTCGTCATCGCCACCGATGAAGGTGTTGGCAATGAAGGCAATGCCGACCACGCCGACGATGGCGCCGACGATGATCACACCGAGTCGGGTGCCCTTCTGGCGTGTCTCGGCACGTGCGGCCTGCTGTTCTTTGACGGCCTTGTTGGCCCGTTGACGTTCGCGTTTGTCGGTTCCCACAGTGGCGGAACGATACCGCCCGTCCACCGTTGCCGATCAGCACACTTCGCCGTTGCTCTCAAGAGCGCCGACGTTGCTGCCGATACCACTAGGCACCGCTCGCGGCCTTCCAGAAGCAATCACATCGTGCCCCAGACCTCAACCACATACCTGAACCGACCCGGGCCGGCAACCGGCCGCGCCCACGCGGATGCTGCGACATCGCTCGCACGATGGGTGGGCCTGGCCCTGAGCATCGTGGGACTGGTTGGCTGGCTCGGGTGGTTGTCGTGGCGGCTTGCCACGCTCGAGATGTCGGTGGTCGCGCTCGTCGTCCTCGTGCTCGAGTTCGTCGCGATCTCGGCCGCAATCGTGGTCACTGCCGGACTGTTCACTGGCCGCCCGGGCTGGCGCCAGGGGCGACGTACCACCGATGCCGACCGGCAACTGCCGATGCTGCTCGCCGAAGCGCTCGACCTCGGACACATCACCCACGAACGCGACATCGACCCGACCGATCCCACCGGTGTCCACTCGCCAGCGTCGGGCCGGACGACACCGGCGAAATCGCGTGGGCGCGTCGCGG